>PWJF01000269.1 GCA_003560935.1 Ignavibacteriales bacterium | reverse complement strand
GGCGGCAAGCTCATCCGGCAATCAGTCGGTGGTCTGATGAACGAATCGGATACCGAACTGCTGGCAGATGTTGTAAGCCAGTTAAATGCATACAAACGTGAACCATGGATCGACGTTCACCAGCTCAGATCCTGGCGGTCGGGCGACAAGCATTATATCGACTTTCATCTCACCATGCCTTATTACTGGGATGTGAAGACCTCACACGATGAACAACTGAAGGTGGTGGAATCGTTAAAAGACCTGATGGACGGAAAGGCGGAAGTTCTCATCCACATCGATCCCTGCGAACCGGTGTGCTGCAAGTTCTGTCAGATGAGCGATTGTCGCGTCCGTAAGGAAGATTTCAAAGGATGGAAAAAGTGGACGGTCGAACATGCTGTCAACCTGCCAAAATATAAAACCGCCGGATAATCCGCGTTGATTTTTTTAGTTATTAATGCTATATTATAAGTTCTTCAAGTCGGGCCCTTAGCTCAGTTGGTCAGAGCAGCGGACTCATAATCCGTTGGTCGCAGGTTCAAGTCCTGCAGGGCCCACAGCAGTTAATTCCAATACCTTCCAAAAGCAAATGTGATCCACACCATACACCCTTGCTTTTAATCCCGAAATCGTTATATTTGTGTCAACGATATTTTCTTATAACATAGGGTCGAGGTTGTAATGAGACAGGATAAACTCATTATTCCCGTGAACATCTTTTTACTTGCGTTTCTTCTTCTCGTTTCCAGTTGTGCACCGGCAGCCTGGAATAATGCCAACCGGGCATATAAGCGTGGTGATATGGTACGGGCTATTGAATTCAGCGTACAAACTCTCAGACAAAAACACGGGTATGAAAAAGCTGTGAGTTTGCTGAAATCGATTCTTGAACCGACATACGAAAATCTATACTCACAGGCGCAGCGGTCTGGTAACCGCGGCGATTGGGATGATGCCTATCAGCGTTACAGAACAATCGAACGAATTTCAGGTATGATAGCCACACTCCCCGAGCAACCCGACCCTGACGGAGGAACGATAAAATTCCGGTCATTGGATGTGCGCGATGAAGTCGATTATGCGATCCGTGAGGCGGCGGAGATGCATTATCGCAACGGACGCGATTTAGAACGGCAGGGGAGAAACCGTGAAGCCGCGCGTGCTTATACAATGGCAATGTCATACGTTCCCAATTACCGGGATGCCTCGGAGCGTTATAACTTCACCCGTGAAGCCGCTATGAAACGTATCGCCATATTACCTTTCGAAAATGTCACCGGTCATCCGATATATGGTGCATTAGGTGAAATACTCGCCGATCATGCAGTTATGACTACATTATCCGATCGACGAAATCTTGAGTTCATCGATATGATAACTCGCGATCAGTTACGCACCATGCTTGCTGATCATGGAGTAGCCCAGCCGGTATATTTTAGCGAGCAGGCTGTTTCTGAAATCGGTAGAAAAATCGGCGTACATTCATTCGTTATAGGAAGGATCATGTCAGTTGCCGTTAGTTATCCGCCGGAAACTCATGAGGTGATTAGAGAAGAAGCTGAGATTTCTAAGGGCAGAAACGAGCCGAAGGAAACAGTTCACGCAACTGTCACCATCACCAGACGGCGCGCACAGGGTCGTATCATGACGAGTTTTCAGATAATCGGCGTTGAGCGGGGAAGTATATTAAAAACGGCAAATATTCCGCAGGAAGTTGAAATTGTAATAGAATTTGCCACATTCAGAGGCGATGAACGGGCATTGAGCGCTCAATCGAGACGATTGGTAAACAGGGATCCCGCTTATCCGCCGCCGGAAAATGATCTTGTTATTCATCTTACTGAATTAGTATCGGAGCACCTCTCACGGGAAATCGTACGGTTTTTTAATTAGCAGGTCTTAACCTCATTTTTCTCAAGCCGTAAAATCGTGCATTTCTTTGCGATTTTACGGCTTTCATTATATTTTCATCCCTTTTTATTTCTTCTAAGTATCTGATTATTAACGTTTTCCTTCTGTGATATACCGCATAGCTTAATTCCTTGATTTTCCATTATTTAAACCCTGAGTTGCATCGGATCATTATGTAGTTAACTCTCATTAATAAAATGACAAAGGTATGAATTTCCCCGACGGCGACGCTTTCTGCATTGTAGATGGAAAAGCTCAATTAATTTATTCCAGCCATACATTGAATTCACTTTTGGGATTTGATAAATCCGAAGTACAGAATAAAAACCTGTACTCATTTATTCATCCTGATGATCGCGATAAGATTACCGGACTTTTAACCAACGGAGTTGCCGTAAAAGAAAACTATGGACGTGCGTTGCGTGCGCGAACGAAGGAAGGGGAATATATTGAATGCAAGGCGTCCGGCTCATATATAGGCGATACAAAAGGAAAAAAACGCCAGGCGATCATTCATTTCCGGCAATCAACAGACAATCGTACTAATGGTAAGATTGAAACTGATTCCGATAATAAATTTCGCACATTATTCAATAATACATATGATGCAATCTTTCTTATGAAAGATGATATCTTTATCGATTGTAATCCGCGGACGGAGGTATTGTTCGGATGTTCGCGGGAAGAATTGTTGAGGAAGAAACCACATGACTTTTCACCGGTGGTACAACCTGACGGCAGGAACTCAAAAGAAAAGGCACTCGAGAAGATAAACAAGGCGCTACGCGGAATACCCCAATCGTTTGAATGGACACACTGCAGAAAAGACGGCGTGAAGTTTGATGCTGAGGTCAGTTTAAACAGAATCGATATCGATGGCGAGCAAATGCTTCAGGCCATAGTCCGTGATATCACCAAACGAAAAGAAACCGAGGCCGAACTCAGGTACAGAGTGGATTTTGAAAAATTTATAGCGAGCATCTCGACTCATTTCATAAATCTTGCACCGGATGAAATTGATAGCGGTATACGGAATACACTTGAAGACGTAGGGGTTTTTGCCGGTATAGACCGCAGTTTTATTTTTCTGCTTGATGAAAAGGCCAATGAGTACAGTATATTACATGAATGGTGCAACGATGGCGTTGCTACATTATGCGGTCGTCGGCTAACCATAAATTCAAACGCTATTCCATGGTGGCATGGGAAGTTATCCCGATTTGAGAATATACGCATTGCCGATGTGGCCATCCTGCCCAAATCAGCGGACGGCGAAAAGAAATTTCTTCAATCTATCGGTTCACAGTCGGTTCTGTGTGCACCCCTCAGGATAGGCAAATCACTCATTGGATTCTTCGGTTTCGACACAGTTACAAAAAAGAAACACTGGTCTCTCGAATCCGCCGCTCTATTGCGCATTGTCGGCGAGATTATTGCCAACTCACTCGAGCGGAAACACCGTGACGAGGAATTACGACGGATGGCTGATCAACGCAAGCACCTGCTTGAGGTATCCACATCGATGCTGTCGACACTGAACCTTGATGAAGTAATCCGTCAGACACTCAGAGTATTGAACGAAATAATTCGATTTGATGAGTGTGGTATTCATCTTCTGGATCAGAAAAATGAAGTACTGCAACCGCATATAATTGTTGATTCGTGGGGAGATCCGATTGAGACAAATAAAAGTGTTATACCGCTGGAGAGAGGAATCGTGAGTTCGGTTATCAAATCGGGTGCGGCAGAAATGGTTAATGATGCACATTCGGATCCGCGATCGTATTATCCTAGCGGGATACGCGTCAAACAGGAGCATATGATTTGCGTCCCGATGAATACGAAAAATACCGTGCTCGGAACATTTACCGTTATACGTCATAATGATTCACCGTTTACAACAGAAGAATTTGAACTTGTACAGTTATTTGTGGGATACGCCACCGTGGCGATGGAGAATGCTCAGTTGTACCAGGCGGTACAGCGGCAGCATTCTATTACGTCGGCGTTACTGCAAACTGCGTTATCGATAGTCGAGCAAAAAGATGTAGAAAAGGTCATGGCTCTGATTGCAGAGCAATCATTGCGTATAACACGGGTAAACAGGTGTGCGGTTTTTTTGTGGAATGATGTGCAAGAACAATTAGAGCCGATTGTTGTCATCACACCGCACCAGGAACAAATGCCGTTATTCGAAAAAATGGCAATCAAGCCCGGTGATGCGGCAATTATAGGAGAAATTTTGAAACATCGTAATCCGGTCATCGTTGATGGAGCCCGGATACATGAGTTATTACCGCCGCAACTCGTGAAGAAGTTTAATATCAGATCCATGCTGGTGATTCCGTTCTTTAAAGGTGGAAAATTGCTTGGCGGTATGACGCTTGATGATACGCACGAGGAGCGGTCGTTTACGAGCGAGGATATGGCGTCTGCTATCGGTATTGCGAATCAAGCCGCAGTTGCAATCGAGAATGCGCGATTATTTGAGCAGATCAAAGCATCGGAAGAACGATACCGGTCTCTGTTTGAAGATTCCAAAGATGGAGTATTTACCAGTACTGAAGAGGGGCGGATAATCGATATCAACCCGGCGGGTATTGAAATGCTGGGATACGATACCAAGGAAGAGCTTCAGAATCTTAATGTCGCAACTGAAATTTATGATAATCCACGTCGTCGCGAAGAGTATAAAAATGCCTTGCGGATGAACGGCTACGTAAAGGATTTCGAGGCGGTTCTGAAACGTAAAGACAACAGGACCATCTCCTGCTTGATTACTTCCACAGCCTTTAGGGATGAAACGACCGGCAGAGTTTATTACCGCGGATTTATTCGCGACGTTACCGATAAGAAAATGCTTGAGGACAAACTCCGCCAGACCCAAAAAATGGAAAGTCTGGGACAGCTTGCAGGCGGTAATGCCCACGATTTTAATAATGTCCTCGGAATAGTTCAGGCGAGTTTATCCGCGTTGAAGGTAAAACTCGATAATTCAAATAACGGGCTATATCAATATGTCGAGATGGGTGAAAACGCCGTGATGCGGGGTGCTGATGTAGCCCGACGATTATTAACGTTCTCACAGTCAAACGAAGTTCGCCGTGTTCCATTGCTGATAAACGATGTGATTGGAGATCTGACCAATGTTCTCCGACATACGATTGAAAAGAACATAACTATCGAGACGAAGATCTCGACTGAAGTTCCTCCGGTGCTTGGAGATCACGGACAGTTATATCAAATGCTTTTAAATTTATGCGTGAATGCCCGTGATGCACTCATCGAAAATACAAACGGCATCAATAACGATACAATTTGTATTAGTGTTGACCAGGTGGATGCGAAGCGGGTACCCGGGATGAAGGTGAATGAATCGGATGACCGGTACTTGCGAATTAAGGTTTCCGATAACGGTGACGGAATGCCCGAACATATTAAAAATAAAATATTTGAACCTTTCTTTACTACAAAATCAACTGGAACCGGTCTCGGTTTATCCGTTGTCTACGGCATCGTACAGGGTCACAACGGTATTGTCGATGTAGAGTCGGAGAGCGGAAAAGGAACGACCTTTTTCATTTACCTCCCGATTGTCGAGGCGATACGTGCTGATGTCGTCGAAGAAGATACGGAAGAAATAATCGGCGGCGATGAGACAATCCTTATAGTCGAAGACGAGGTAGTTTTATGCAGATTGCTTGAAGAGGTATTAACATCAAAAGGATATTCCGTACTTAAAGCCGCAGACGGAAATGAAGCACTCAAATTATATGGCCGGCAGCATGACGACATAGATGCGGTCATTATGGATATGGGATTACCGAAATTACCCGGCCAGACGTTATTTTTAAAAATTAAACATATCAACCCGTCGGCACGAATCATTCTGGCAAGCGGATATTTGGATGAAGATTTAAAACAAGATTTATTCGAACTCGGTGCGGCAGCATTTATTCAGAAACCGTATAAAGCACAGGAAATATTAAAGACCGCCAGAAAAGTTCTGAACAATAATAAAATAGAAAAGGATGGAGTATAATACATGAAAACACTAATTCTTTATTTAAAAATATTTCTGGAAAAATATCCTGTGATTATTGCTGCTCTAATAATATACGGATACTATCTGGGTACCACATTGAATTTTTTTCAACGGTCCGATGTGACTGAAATGAGATTTGTTGACTTCATTTTTCAGTACGATTCGCTGATCTTTCTCTGGATTATCGCGTACATATTTATCCGTGCGGAAAATCTCAGACGGGAATATCTCAAAGATAAACAAACGATGAAATCGTACTTAACGGAAGCAGAAAAATCCAAAATAGCCTCTGGAGTGGTTGCAGGGGTTATTCGGCAGATCGAAGATCGGGTAAACAACCCCCTCACTGTCATTGCTGCATATACAGACGAAATTAGACATAAGCTATCGGGGGAAAATGAGATAGAAAAGAAATTAGATCACATTGATTTACTGCTCCAACGAATTCATATATCGATAAAGGATGTATCTGTATACCAGACACAAACCTTACTGGAAGACATACAGACGAAATTCGAAACTCAAAATAATCGAGGAACCAGTGTTTTTAATTGAAGGTATATCACATATTGTAGATGCACTTGCCTCTCCAGGATCGAATGTAGGCTACGGTGGTATGATCTTGGCGTCGTTGAACATATTCTCCAATTTCCGGTCGTGGAGAATATGTTCAGGCAGGACCAATGGGCAAAGTCAGATTATTGAAGGAAAATTTCATTCTTTTCTGCAGGAATTGGAAGATGGCTATTATGAGATCCGTATTGACGGCAAATTTATATATTTCAATAATTTCTTCTCCCGGCTGACCGGCTTTCGCCCGAATGAATTGCGGCAACGATCGTTATATGATTTACTGACGGGAGATTGTCGTGCGCGCGTAATAGAAACAATGAGAAAAATTCATCGCACCGGATTGTCCACAAATTTGATGGAATGGGCAATTATTCGACGGGACGGACAGCGGAGAACATTCGAGGCGTCGGTGACGAGTAGAAAACCGTTAGTTGGAGAAGAAGTGTTAATTCGAGGCATTGTTCGCGATATAACGGACAGAAAAGAAACCGAAGAAGCGCTGATTGTCGGCAACCGGGCTATCTCGGCAATCGATAATGGTATTATTATAACCGATCCTGATGATCTTCATTCAATAATAAATTGTAACCCTGCATTTGAAAAAATTACAGGTTATACACGCGATGAGCTTACCGGGGAAGGATATACGATATTGTATGGTCCCGAAACCGATATTAAAACTGCCGAGAATATCAGACAGGCAATGTATGAACAGCGTGAGTGCCGCACCATTATTAAATGTTACCGTAAAGATGAATCACCGTTCTGGAATGAAATTACATTCATACCGGTTTGTGATACCGGCGGTAATTTGACACATTATATCGGAATGATTAATGACCTTACTGAGCGGGTAAAGAGCGAATACAGATTACGCGAAAGTGAAGAGCGATTTCGTAAGATGCTTGAAAATGCAAGCGATGTAATCAGTGTAATATCCGAAGACGGTATAATTTTATATGAATCTCCTGCCGTTGAGCGTATTCTCGGATACAACAATGCAAGATACCGCGTGGGAAAAAATGTGTTCGATTTCGTACATGCCGAAGACCGGGATAAAGCCGTGGCTACATTCTTGCATTTCGTCAATAATCCGGGAAATATAAAACAATTTACTTTTAGAATGCAGTGCGCCGACGGAACATGGCGAGTAATGGAATCGGTCGGTCATAATTTGCTCGATAATCCAACAATACATGGAATTATTCTCAACTCACGCGACATTACAGAAAGAATCGTTGCCGAAGAAGCATTGAGGCTAAGTGAAGAACGATACCGTTTGCTCTTTGAAGATGATTTAACCGGTGATTACATTGCAACAACCGGAGGCGAAATAATTGCCTGTAATCCGGCATTTGTATCTATGTTCGGATACGAATCCGTACAGGATGCTATGCATACAAATTTAAACGATCTCTATCCCTCGACAAAAATACATTCCATTATTCTTGATCAATTACAAAATAATAAGAAGATCGACGGATATGAAATAGAACTTAAACGAAAAGATGGAAAATCGGTGCACATCATCGCGAACATCGTCGGTGTTTTCGATTCCCGGGGAAAATTAGCCGAGATCAAAGGATACATGTTTGATAATACCGAACGTAAACGGCTTGAACGACAGTTGATACATGCACAAAAAATGCAAAGTCTGGGTACACTTGCGGCGGGTGTAGCACATGACTTTAATAATGTGCTCTCAATTCTCGACGGCAGTCTCAGTCTGGTAAAGCCACACATCAAAGATGAAGAGCTTTTAAAATATATTTCAATGGGAGAAATGGCGGTTGAACGGGGGGCGGATGTCTCCGGCAGATTGTTGACCTTTGCACGGACCGAGGATGTAAAAATAATACCGTTTGATCTTCGCAAAGTGGTGAGTGAACTAACAAAAGTATTAAATCATACTATCGATAAAGATATTGTTGTCAATGCCGATATTGATCCCGACGCTCCCTTTATCAAGGGGGATCGCAGTCAGGTCTATCAGATGCTTCTGAATATGTGCATTAACGCACGGGATGCAATTCTCGATCCCGGCCGAAACTCGGGAACACAGGGAATGATCTCCATTTCCGCCGAACGTGTATGCGGCGATACGGTGCGTGAAAGATTCAATGATGCTGACGAAGAACATTATCTGCGAATCAGGGTGGAAGATAACGGTGTCGGGATGAGTGCTACTATTCGACAGCAAATATTCGATCCCTTCTTTACTACAAAACCTGCCGGAAAAGGAACCGGACTCGGATTATCGGTGGTGTACGGAATGGTAAAAAATCACTCGGGATACATAGATGTGGAGAGTGAAGAAGGACACGGTACGACTTTTGATGTTTACCTTCCTGCGCTGATTATTGAGCAGGAACTCATCAAACAGCTTGATGATACCTCAGTGAAAGGGGGCTCGGAAACAATTCTCGTTGTTGAAGATGAAATAATGATGCTTACCATCGTATCTGAAATTCTACGGGTAAACGGCTATCAGGTAATTCAGGCGCGCGACGGCATAGAAGGATTTGAAATATATAAAAATAATTACGATTCCATCGGTGCGGTAATCCTCGATATGGGATTACCAAGGATGTCGGGCAAGGAGATGTTCAAAAAGATGAAGGAAGTGAATCCTTCTGTCCGGGTCGTAATTGCTACGGGATTTAATGATAGTAATCTGAAAAATATACTGATCCAGGAGGGTGCACAGGCTTATATTCAGAAACCATATAAACCGGGAGATATACTGTCTGTACTCAGGAAAGTATTTGATCCGGCAAGTTAAATTTTGAGATCTCAACGAACTTTAGTATTTTGTATCCCAGAAAACCATATTTGATTAATGTTTGATACTTACGGGGAGCGATAAATGAACGTAACTGTAGTTGATACCGGCTATGTCGGTCTCGTCATGGGTGCAGTTCTGGCAGATACCGGCAATCAGGTACTCTGTGTAGATAACAATCATGCCAAGATTGATTCACTAAAGAACGGTGAAATTCCTATCTACGAACCGGGTCTTGAAGATCTGGTAAAAAGAAACGTAAAGGAAGGGCGGCTCGAGTTTACGACCGATTTACAGTCCGGTGTAGAACACGGGTTGATCGTTATGCTCTGTCTTCCGACTCCTCAGGATGAAGACGGATCTGCCGATCTGAGCCATGTGCTGAACTGCTCGGCTGATATTGCAGAGTTTATGAACGGCTATAGGGTGATTGTCTCTAAAAGTACTGTCCCGGTAGGTACGGTAGATCGAGTAAAAGCAATCATTAAAGAAAAAACAAACCATCCCTTTGATGTTGTATCAAATCCCGAGTTTTTAAAAGAAGGTGCGGCGGTTATAGACAGCTTGAAACCCGATCGAATCGTAGTCGGTACCTCAAGCGAAAAAGCCGCGAAAATCATGAAGGATCTCTATTCGCCGTTTGTTCGTACCGGAAATCCGATCATCATAATGGATGAACGCAGCTCGGAGATGACAAAGTACGCGGCCAACGGGTTTCTTGCAACCAAGATCTCATACATGAACGATCTTGCCAATCTCTGCGATAAGGTAGGAGCGGATATCGAACTGGTGCGTAAAGGTATGGGAAGCGATCCGCGAATAGGACAGCAATTCCTTTTCGCCGGCCTCGGATATGGCGGGTCGTCCTTTCCCAAAGATGTGAAAGCATTAATCAATACATCAAGAGAACATAAACATCCGCTCGCTATTTTGAAAGCTGTTGATACGGTCAACACGAACCAACGCGCTGTGATTCTGAATAAACTTCTCCGGCACTTTAATAACGATATAGATGGTAAAACCTTTGCCGTGTGGGGATTGTCATTCAAACCGATGACGGACGATATCCGCGAAGCGCCGTCGTTGACGATCATAAAAGAATTGCTCGCCTGCGGGGCAAAGGTCAGAGCGCACGATCCTATTGCTATAAAAAATGTCCGGAAAATATTGCAGAACGAAGTAACATACCTCGAAAAAGCATATGAAACGTTACACGGTGCAGATGCTTTGTTGATCGTTACCGAGTGGAACGAATTCCGGAATCCCGATTTCAATAAAATCAAGAATTATTTGAATAAACCGGTTATATTTGACGGAAGAAACATTTACGATCCGAAAGAGATGAAAGAACTCGGCTTTACGTACTACGGTATCGGGCGGGGCGTTAACGGAAACGGTCCGATGCACATGGCAGGGTCGACCGGTATCAAGATCAATGCAAATATTAACAATAATTCATAAATATTCGGAAATGCTGTTTGCGATACGCCGGAGATCAAATTCAAATAGGAGGACGATCTCCGGCCTTTTTATTGAGACTCCTCTAAATTATGCGCGCCCCACACCTCTTTATCCCATGCATCGTTGATCAGCTCTATCCCCGGACCGGAGTTGCAGCTATGACCTTGCTGCGAATACTCGGATGCGACCCACAGTACGATCCCCGGCAAACATGCTGCGGTCAGCCGGCGTTTAACGCGGGTTACCACACCGATGCGCGACTTGTGGCGGAACATTTCGTAGAAGTATTCAAAGATGCAGAGGAAATTGTTTCGCTCTCGGGATCATGCGCAACTATGGTCAAAGTCTTCTATCCGCAAATGGAGCTTACCGGCGCATTAAGTGAAACTGTCGGGGGAATTACCTCTAAAACATTTGAGATCACGGATTACATTGTCAATCAACTCGGTGTCACCGATTTGGGTCTTACTTATACCGGGCGGGTCGCATACCACGATTCCTGTCATATTATGCGGGAATTACGTATCGTTGATGAACCCAGAAAATTACTCCGATCTGTTAAGGGAATTGAACTTATCGAACTGGATCTCGCAGACAGGTGCTGTGGGTTCGGCGGTTTGTTCGCTACAAAATTCCCCGATATATCGGTTGCAATGGGGGAAGAAAAGCTCGAATCAATACAACGTGCGAAAGTTGATCTCGTGGTCGGCTGCGACAATAGCTGCCTTATGCACCTGCAGGGACTTGCGGATAAACGGGGCGTGAATTTAAAAACAAAGCATATAATTGAATTTCTGGGTGATCTGATAAAATAGCGGAAAACTATGAATTTGAGAGCATCACAATTCAAAGCGAATGCCCGCATTGCAGCTCAAGATACAGGGTTGCGCAGTAAGGTAAAGAAAGCAACCGGTACAGCTCTTACAAAGCGAAAACAAACCGTGGACGAGCTGCCGGAGTGGGAATCGTTACGCCAGCAAGGTCACGATATTCGGAAAGAAGTCGTCGATAATATCGACCGGTATCTACGGAGTTTTACCGATGCTGCCCGGCTGAACGGAGCCATCGTTCACCATGCAAATGAACATAATGATGCTACAAAGATCATTTATGACATTATCCGGCGAGTATCCGCCAACTCGGTTGTGAAATCAAAGTCGATGATCACCGAGGAATTGCATTTGAATAGGATGCTCGAAGAGAACGGGATTCGCGTTATCGAGACCGATCTCGGTGAGTACATAATTCAGCTTGCCGGGGAAACGCCTTCACACATCACGGCTCCCGCATTACATAAATCAAAGGAGGATATTGCGCGGTTATTCCAGGAGAAGTTGAATATCTCCTACACCGACGATCCTGCTGTATTAACCGCCGTTGTGCGTAAACGGCTGCGGGATGAATTCCTGAATACCCGCGTCGGTATCTCCGGCGTTAACTTTGCATGTGCCGATACCGGAACAATCACTATTATAGAGAACGAAGCAAATGCACGATTGTGTACGGTTCTTCCGGAAGTACATATTGCTGTTATGAGCATAGAGAAGATCATTCCGTCGTTTGATGATCTTTCTTTGTTTCTCAAACTGCTTTCCTGCAGTGCGTCGGGGCAGCGGATGACCAGCTATGTATCGATGATCAACGGACCGCGCTCATCTCATAATCCCGACGGACCGAGACAACTGCATGTTGTCATTCTTGACGGCGGAAGAAGACAACTTGCAAAACATCCGGCATGGAAAGAAGCGCTTTATTGTATTCGATGCGGCGCCTGTCTGAATGTTTGTCCGGTCTATCAATCGGTCGGCGGGCATGTGTACGGCTCCGTGTATCCCGGACCGATCGGGTCGGTACTTACTCCGACACTTTTCGATATGAAAGAAGCGCAGGATCTGCCGTTTGCATCGTCATTGTGCGGAGCATGCACCGATATCTGTCCGGTTAAAATAGATCTGCACCACCATCTGCTTTGGGAACGGCGCGAAGTTGTGGATCGCGGGTATAAGTCATTCACCGAAAAAATCGCGATGGCAGTTTGGCGATGGATGATGCTTTCAGCGGGACGCGTGGAATTTGCGGGTCGGCTTGGATGGTTGATTCAAAAAGTGTTTGGCAAGAATATTCCTGCACCCGGCTGGACACCGCGGCGGCGGTTCCCTGCACTAGCGAGGAGAAGTTTCAGATCGATCATGAAAAGAGAAAAGAATAATGACGGATAATCTTCAATCATTATTTCAATTACGAATACGCGAGATGGGGGGGTGGTGTGAGATTGTTGAATCCTTAGAATCTGTTTGTGCACTGCTGGGTAAGAAATATGCTTTCGATAAAAATGAGATCGTATTCAGCGGAAGAGTTACAAAACTGCTAAACGGCTCCAAATTAACCGGCGTAGATGTTGAGTCGATACATCCGGGCGACCGTCGGGAGATACTTGCACATGCAATGGTAGGTATAACAACATGCGACGGGTTGATTGCCGAAACCGGAACCGCAGTTTTAGTGAATCATCCGTCTGAACCGAGGGAATTATCGCTCCTTCCCGAACGTCATATTGTCGTTGCAACGGACGACCAACTATATGAATCCCTTAATGCATGTCTTTCCCGGATTAAAGAATCCTACCTTGCAGGATCCATGCCGTCGCTTACCCTGGTTTCCGGTCCCAGCCGGACATCCGATATTGAAAAAACGCTTGTTGTGGGGGTACATGGACCGAAAGAATTCGGGGTAGTTGTGATTGGTACATAATAACTCAATTCGGTAACAATTCTAGAATTATCATCCAAAGACTTGACAAATAAGTAAAAATTATCTATTATTAAAGCGCTTCGATAAGTTTTGGATATGTGAGGTACATTCTGAAGAAGTGGTTATGATAACTCGTTTATTGATAACCATTTAATTTTTCCCATCATGTCGAAGCGCTTCGATAATAACTGAGATGTACTTCTATGCCGCAACGCCCAACAATAAAGGATGTTGCCAAGCGAGCAGATGTATCACTATCTACCGTATCTCTTGTCCTCAATAACAAGGGTTACGTAAGCCCGAAGACGAGAGAAAAGGTTGCGAAGGTGATTAACGAGCTCGGTTACCACCCGACACGATCAGCACGCGGACTTGCTCTTCGGAAAAGTGGTAATATTGGATTTATACTCACCGATGATCATTTCACACAAACAGAACCGTTCTATACAAAGATATTTTTGGGCGCAGAATTTGAGGCACAAAAACATAACTATTACATTCTCCTTACGACAATAACGAAAGACTTCGATCCCTTCAATTCTTTACCTCGTTTTTTAATCGAGAAAAATGTTGATGGAATTCTCATCGCAGGTCAGGTCAGTACGGTTCTCATTGACTATATCGATTCAATGAATATACCAATCGTCCTCATTGATTTTGATGTTGAGAATCATAAGCATTCAACTGTGTTAAACAATAACTATCAAGGGACACAACTTGCAGTAGAGCATCTGATCAATCTTCAACATCGAAAGATTGGTTATATCGCCGGGGACCTGTCGCATCCCAGTATTAATGAACGGTATCAGGGTTATCGAAACGCATTGAAACAAGCTGGTATCACCCTGGAGAAATCGTGGATATCAATTAATCAAAAAGACACAAAAGTCAGTAATGGATATAATGCCGCAAAAGATTTAATTAAATCCTCTCACTCATTACCAACGGCATTGATTGCTGCAAACGATGCGATGGCAATTGGATGTTTGCAATATTTTTCCGAAATAAACATTAAAGTACCGGACGACATTGCATTGATCGGTTTTGATAATATTGAAAAAGCATTATCTGCGCAGCCATCTCTTACGACGATCGATGTAAACAAGTTCGCAATGGGAGGTACAGCTATGAGCACGCTTGTTGAATGCATAACGGAGAGGAATAAACAGATTAATCACATTCGTATCCCGGTAACATTAGTTGTTCGTGAGTCAACCGTAAAATCGGTTATGCAAGTTGAAACGCAATTATCATAAACGTATAAAACATAAACAGAAAGGAGGTATCACTCAGCAATCACACCGTTTGCTGTATAATAAAACACCGATATATCTCTGTCCAATAAACAAGGAGAGCCATTATGAAAAAAATATTTACCATCCTTTTTTGGTGCCTTCCTATTATTTTGTTTATGTCTCTAAGCCTTCCTGCCAATGAGCACAACCTAATATTGAACGGCACATTTTCCACCGGCAAGCCTCATTTCTGGAATGCGGAGCCCGGCAACAGCGGAGCGACACTGAGCTGGGCGACGGATGAGGCGCATGCCCCGCCGTACTCACTGAAGATCGAGAAGCCAAGCACCGGCAGCGAAGGTGCGCGGTGGATATCCGACGGACAGGTCCGGTACTGGAATCCGAAGGTACCCGAGGGTGAGGATATTAAAGTGGGTGCATTTGTTAAGACTGCGGGTGTTAATACCGATCCTCAGAACGAAGATGAGAAATGGCAGATGAAGTTCTGGTTTCACGATGATGCAGGAGGGTTGATTGGCGGCGAGCCGTTTGTTCTGGATATTGATCAGAGCGTTGCGTCCCGTGATTGGTATGCAGATACGAACGATGTGGGGACGCTGATACTTCCGGAGGAGGCGGCTGAATGGTTTGTATCGGCTGAGGCCGGACCGAATGCCACCGGTACGGTATGGTTTGATACGTTCATCTTTCATGGACGTGAGGCATGGGCTGGTGGTGCGTGGAACCAGTTTGTGAATGCGGATGAAGGTTGGTTTTACTGGATCCATGAGTGGGCGCCGTATATGCCGGCGATCACGGCGGGAGTAACGACCGAGGAAGCCCGAACGGGCGATTACTCGTTGAAGGTTGAAGCACCCGAGGGCCGTTCAACGGGCGAGTTGGTGTGGATCAGTGAGACGGTTGAGATACCGAAAGGAAGTGAAGGGAAGCTGTATGTATTGAGTGCATGGGTGAAGACCGAGGGAGTGATACCCGATTCGATTTTCAACGATGCTTATGCTATTGGTTTCACGGCGACATGGCATCCGATGATGTTCGATGATATGAAGGGATTGGGATGGGAGATGGAGTCGTCGTACGATTATCCTGCGTTTTACCTGCGGAAGGAATCGGAGGATGAATGGAGACAGATAGTGGCGGTTTATTCGGTTCCGAGCGATGCCATAGGAGCTGTATCGATCAGGTTACGTATCTGGCCTCAGTTCACCGGGATCGTGTACTTCGACGACGTGGAATTTGCT
>PWJF01000253.1 GCA_003560935.1 Ignavibacteriales bacterium | reverse complement strand
TGCACGGGCGCCGATATAAAGCAATGGCACGATGAGTTCATGTCCCATCCCGGCGATTTTTACAAGTGGATGGGCGCGTTCATTGAGATGCATGACCGCTTGCGCAACATCGGCAAGCCGACAGTCGCCCGGTTGAACGGCATCGTGGTGGGCGGCGGCAATGAACTGAACATGGCATGCGATCTTGCCATTGCAGCGGATGATATTTACATACGTCAGGTCGGACCGGCGCGAGGGAGCGTTCCGGCAGCGGGAGCTACTCAGTGGCTCCCGCTCATTGTGGGCGACAGACGTGCACGTGAGATATTGCTGCTCTGCGATGAAATCCCGGCGGAGAAAGCGCTTGAGTGGGGACTCGTCAACCGCATCATTCCGCGCGGTAGGCTGGACGATGCCGTCAAGGAAATGACCGATAAGCTTATTAATAAATTGCCGGAGGTGACTCGTTACACTAAGCAGCAACTCAATGTATGGCGGGATTTTTCGTGGGGAATCACAATCGGACATGCCCGTGACTGGTTGACCGTACACACTTCTGCGCCCGAAATCTTTGAGGGGATAGATTCGTTTAAAAATAAAAAGCCGATCGATTATGAAAAAGTTCGTAAAGGTTTACTTGCACAATGTTCTGCATGCGGAGCTACGATGCCCGTCCGCTACTCTTTCTGCGGAGAATGCGGTAAAGAGCTTGCATAGAATTTTATTAATACTGATAACGCTTATCCTGAGTGTTCATTCAGCACAAAGTTATCTACCGGAAGACAGATTGAATATCGTCTTCTACCAGTTTCTGGAAGAATCCGATGACGTGTATATGGAGATCGTGCCGGGCGACCGGTTCCGGCTGCCGCTGATCCGCGGTTATCAGGTCCGTATCGACTACGATACAATAGAGATCATTGCACTTACACGAGGAGAGGTGATAGAACCGGACGGAATGATAATGCCGAGCGGTCACATCGCACAAGGTTATAACCTGGGTAGATTATCGACACTGGAGTATGAACTGATTATACATTTCGATCATCAGACCGACCGGTATTTTATTTCTCTACGGGATGACTCGATTCGTGTGTCGCCGTTCAGAGATGAGTTTTCGACGATCGTGGTGCCGTGATGATTAATGGTGTGGGCATCACCAGTTTTACCGTGGGCCGAGTGCGGAGGTTCCCCTCTAAAAAGAGGGGCTAGGGGTGTGTATGCAGTCAATTGCAGATACATTGATTAAAGTATATCTGCCGTTTATTCAAGGAACACACCTCCGGCCTCTCTTCCAAGCAGGGGGGTCTCGCGCATACCTTAAGGAGATGTCATCCTGCGAATCGAAGGATCTCCTTCTAGAACTAAACGAGATTTTTCTCCGCCGTGACGGATCAGAATGACAGTATTAAAAAACAACTTTCTAAACAGGCAATTATTATTACCGGCATATAAACAATGGATAACATCTGCAATAGGATTTCATCATGAACTACAATACAATTATCGTCACCACAAGCGACAAAGGATTTGCAAAAGTTCAGATCAACAGACCGCAGGTATTGAATGCGCTGAATCGTGAAGTTATGGATGAACTCGTAGCCGCGCTTGAGACTCTTGACGGAGACGATGCGATCAGATGCATTATACTGACCGGAAACGAAAATGCATTTGCCGCCGGCGCCGACATAAAAGAAATGGCAGATGCAACCGCCGTCGATATGCTCGTCCGCGATCAGCTTTCCAAATGGGATCGTATCCGGAAAATCAAGAAACCGCTCATCGCCGCAGTCAGCGGTTTCGCACTCGGCGGCGGATGTGAATTGACGATGCTCTGCGATATTATCATCGCCTCTGAGACGGCAACATTCGGACAGCCGGAAATAAACATCGGCGTTATGCCCGGCGCCGGCGGGACGCAGCGTCTCACACGGGCGATCGGAAAATACCGGGCAATGGAGATGGTGCTCACCGGTAACTTCATAAAAGCCGAAGAGGCAAAACAAGCCGGGCTTGTCAATAAAATCGTACCGGTAGAAATGCTTATCAATGAAGCCGAGGAGATGGCGGCGCTGATCGCCTCGAAACCGCCGGTCGCATTGAAGATGGCGAAAGAATCCGTTCTTAAAGCATTCGATACGACGATCGAGACCGGACTGGAATTCGAACGCAAAAACTTCTATCTCCTTTTCTCGACCGAAGATCAGAAGGAAGGGATGAAGGCATTCGTGGAAAAACGTAAACCGCAATGGAAAGGTAAATAACAACGCGGCATGGCTCCTACAATCCTGACTCCGGATAATGAACTTTCCTTTCCGGATTTCACATTACTTCGGGCATCGGCAGGTTCGGGCAAGACACGCGCGCTTGCACACCGGTACATGCAATTCCTGATGTCGGATAAAATCAAGCGAAACTCTCTTACCAATATCCTCGCAATTACCTTTTCGAATAATGCAGCCCGCGAGATGAAGGAACGAATTCTCACATGGCTGAAAGATATATATGCCGGCGATGAAGAACATCTCGATGTGCTCGCATACCTGACCGGCATCGACCGGGATGCGATCCGGAATCGGGCGGGCTTGCTTATCGATCACATACTGGATAACTATTCCGATTTCCAGGTCAGGACGATCGATAGTTTCACGGCTTCTATCTTCCGGTCCTCGGCACTTGAATTCGGTATCTCTCCGGGCACGGAGATCCTGTTACAAAAGAATCAACTGATCGACCAGGCATTCGAAAACTTTTTCCGTAAAGTGCGGCCGGAGACCGAAGAATCGGCTATACTTGAAAAAGTAATCGATTACATCGTATCACATAAACGTACCGATAGCAGATATCCATGGGATCCCACCGAAGAAATTATCACCGTATTCAAAAAGCTGTACAGCCGCTTAGCATCGATCCCGGGAAATGCAGAACCGGAGGATTTTTCTACCGAAATTTCGGAAACATTTTCATTGATCAAGGAACAGATAAAAAAGATCGATGAATTTATTTCGGCAAACGGTTTAGAGTATAACAAAACCGCGCGGTTTGACAGGGCATTGGACGCGGTAAAATTCAACGATAGAGATTATGCAATCGGAAAGCGTCACAACTCAAATATAATTAAGAAAGGAAAACTGGGTAAAGAGGATTTCGATGAATGGAACAGCAGGGTCAACGAACTACGTGATGAATTAAACAGTCTTTATGCGCAACTAACCGAATACTATGCCCGTTCTTATTTCAATCCCCATCTGGTGAACTTCCGCAATTTCAGCGACATTCTTCAGAGTGTACAACGGGATCACAATCAGATTTTTATCGACGATATCGGAAAGATACTAACCTCCTATCTTCATGAACAGATCATACCATACGTCTATCTTATGTTGGGCGACACGATACATCATTACCTGATAGATGAATTTCAGGATACCTCACCGCTGCAATGGGCGGATCTGCAGCCGTTGATCGAAAATTCTCTATCTCAAGGAGGCAGTCTGTTCGCGGTCGGCGACACCAAACAGGCAATCTACAAATTCCGCGGCGCCGATTTCAAAATCATGAAACAACTGGAGGATATTCAGGTCTTTCCATCCGCAGCGGCACACGTGAAAGATCTCGACACAAATTATCGAAGCGACGAATACATACTGCGTTTCAATGAAACATTCTTTAATGCAATACTCGAACACGAGGAATACGGAGCGGCGGCACGGCTGAGCGGACTCGACCATCACACACAAAAAGCATCGGAGGAAAAGAAAGATAAAGGATATGCCGGGAGCATTGTCTATTGGCCGGAAGACCGGGAAGAAGACCCCCACCCCGAACGAAAAATGATTATCGACACAATCAACGACGCACTGCGTCGCGGATATAGCAACCGCGACATCGCTGTCCTGACCTTCAAAAACAAAGACGTAACAACGATCAGCTCATGGCTCAGCGAAGAGAACATTCGTTTTATCTCATTGTCAAATCTCGACGTACGGAACCGGAAAATCACCGGCGAACTGATCTCGCTTTTACAGTTTCTCAATTCACCCGTCGATGATCTCGCGCTTGCGTCGTTCTGTCTCGGCGATATATGCCGGAAGAAACTTGAGCAGAGCAACATCCCGGGAGTTAATATTTTTCACTTCATAGCTGAAGTCAGAAACGATGCGGACATGCGAAAGCATCCTCTCTACAAAAATCTGCAGGAAGCATATCCGGATTTCTGGCAGACCTACCTGGAACATTTATTCACCCGCGTCGGACATCTCTCCATCTACGATCTGACGCAGGACATTTATAAAAC
>PWJF01000445.1 GCA_003560935.1 Ignavibacteriales bacterium | reverse complement strand
CGAATTACGAGCGGGACGGCTTCACGCGCGTCGATGAAAACGGAGAGGATAATCCGAACTACTATCCGAATAGTTTCGACGATATCTATACGGATGAAAGTTACAAAGAGCCTCCGATGACTTTGGACAGCAATATTGCCGACTGGTTCGACCGCAACGGCGAAGGAGACGACGACCACTTTACGCAACCCGGCTGGCTGTTCAACAAGGCGATGAACGACTACGACAGGCACAATCTTGTCTCAAACACCGTCGGTGCCATGAGCGGTATCACCGGACCCAAGCGTGATCTCATTATCAACAGACAACTGTGTCACTTCTTCCGGGCGGATGCTAACCTGGGAACAGCCGTCGCGAAGGGACTCGGAGTGGATGTCGATGCCGTGATGAAGGAATTGGGACATGAACATGGAGATGTTGAACACGCCCCGAAAGCCTGAACCTATTCCCGGTAATTTTTTCAGACCTGACAGGTTTGACAAACCTGTCAGGTCCGATATTAGAACAACTCAATTCGTTCCCGCGATCCTCGGGTCGTCTTCCTCATTCACATAGTTGATTCCCCACGGACCTATTCCGTGAAGCTGGATGATAGTTTCCTCCGTCGTAAATGCGTAGTGTGCGTAATCAATCGGCATTACCGCAAATCCGCCGACGGTTAACTTCATCGCTTTAGCTTTATTGAACGTTGTACCGGTCCCCATGTGAAACGATCCTTTGATAACCGTGACGTGCTCGATGGCCGGATGTGTGTGAGGGGCAATTCTGAATCCGGCAGGTAATTTCAACCGTGCGGTGAACGGACCTTCCTGAGTCCAATCGCCTTCGATCAATGTGTATTGCGCACCTTCTTCAAGCGATGCCGGTCCGGGTTTCCACTCCATCTCGGCGGGATTGATCATAATGTGACCGTCACCGTGTTGAGCCGTAGCCGGCATCAGTCCGGTTATGAAAAAGAACAATACAACGATCGAAAATATATTTGATGCTCTCATAAGTACCTCCCTGTATTTTTGTTATTGATTGGTGAACCAATATTTTGGTGTTGTAAGTTTTTTATGATACTCTATTTGCAAGCAGCGATACACTTTTCACTCCGTACTTATCGCACGCTCCTTTTGCCGATTTAGAAAGGAACTCATACGATGTGTTTCTTTTTACATCAACTACCTGCATACCCGGTGCTTCAATAATTGATTTGTAATTATCTTCCTGTGCAGCACCGCCGATGCATGAAGCCCACAAAGTCGAATTACAAACAATATTTTCCGGTAACTGCCGTTCGCTCACGATATCGGCGATTGCCATTCGACCCGTCCCCGGTTTGAGAACGCGTGCGACTTCGGCGAAGACTTTTTCTTTTTCGGGACAAAGATTGATTACGCCGTTGCTGATGACGACGTCGAAGGTGGCATCATCGAAATCAAGCTGCTCTATTTTACCTTTCACAAACGTAATATTATCGAGATTAAAATCTTCCACCAACCGGTTTGCTTTATCGAGCTGTTCATCGGTCATGTCGACGCCGGTAACGTATCCCGTTCGTCCCGTTTTCAATGCCGCGATGAACGCATCCATACCCGATCCGCTTCCGAGGTCGAGAACTTTATCCCCGGGTTTAATACCGGCGAGATCGAAGAAATAACCGACACCGGCAAACGATTCGATAGATGCAGGATGGATGTTGTTAAGATCGTTTGTATTGTATCCCAGCTTCTCTGCGAGAGGTCGTCCCATTTCAAAGTGATATTCTTCTCGCGGGTTCAGTGCGACATCGCGATACATCGATTTTACTTTCAGTTCAAGATCCGAAGTATCTACCCGTTGTTGCAGAGCGGTTGTTTCCATTTGTATTCTCCTCTTTTAATTTAAGTTATTCTTTGTGCGCTATGTAACTTTCTAACGATTCGATTACATTCAGGTATGATTGTACATTATCCGGCGCCTGAATGAACAACTGGATCACAAATAAAAGTAAGGTAACGAGACCACAAAGCAGTGAAATGTTCCGGCGATTCATGTCGGTATCCTCCCTTTTTTATTGTGCATGGCGCATGGCGCAAAGAGCATAGCGTCTAGTGTATAGATTTGATTAAGCACTCTACATAGATGACGCGAAAGAGTGGAATTAGTTCCCGGCAATTATAGATTTTTTTTTGAATGCTAAATATTGTTGAAAATATTTGAAATTGAAAAAGCGGTATGTAACACCGGACGCCGTCCGGATCGTGGGGAATGATATTCCTTCGCTCAGGCGGGAACCCGTCTCTCCTGCGCGCGGGTAAAGTGGGGTCCATCTTTTTTTAGTTTGCAGAGAATTGGAAGAAGTTTAAATGCTTCGATAAAGCAGTTATGTTTTAAGACGGCAAAGATGGTTCCCACTTGCGGGTGGGGTGTATCTGGAGATAGTAAAGTCCGCCGGATCCCCCGCGCAGGTGGGAACCATCTTGCCTTCGCACGTTGCATACGCACAGATGGACCCCACCTTGCCGTTGCAATTTTTATTCTTTAATTGCCGTTATCGTTACCGATATCGCCCCGTACTGTTTTGCCGTTCTCTTTGTCGATTCATCGGGACTCCGTTCGAAGTAATCCAATCGATCGATTATCTTTACATTTTGAAATCCCGCATCGCGCAGCATTGCAATATATTGATCCTCCGGTATCGCCCCGACGATGCAATCCGCCCATAGTTCGGGATTCATACGGCATTTTTCGGATATCTCGCTTTTCAATGCGATGTCGGATATCTGGATACGGCCGCCTTTCTTCAACACCCGGTAAATTTCGGCAAATGCCGCTTTTTTCTCCGGCACCAGGTTCAATACGCCGTTGCTGGTTACAACATCAAATGAACCGGACTCCATCGGGATCGATTCGGCATTTCCCTCGAAAATGTGAATGTTATTTACGTCGGATTTTTCGATATTTTGTTTTGCCTTATCAAGCATCGATTCGGTAATGTCCATACCGTAGATTTCACCTACAGGACCTGCTTTCAATGCTGCGATAAGAACATCGGTCCCCGAACCGGACCCAATATCCAGCACACGATAACCCGGTTGTATTACATTCGCTTTGAACGGATACCCGACACCGGCAAACGATTCGACGGCAGTTTCCGGAATTGCATCGAGCTCATTTTCCGGATAGCCGACGTATTCACACGCCCATCTGCCGGTAGGAAAGTGGAAGGTTTTTGTGGGAAGGGATGCGACCTCGGTGTACATATCCTGTACCGCGTTGAAAATGCGTTCTCGAAATTCAGCTTTATCGGCTGTCGGTGCGACGATTGCCATGGTAAATCCTCCCGTTGTTAATAAATTCTAAATCCTAACTCTTCCGGTTACTATCGGTTGCCATCGGTTACAATCAGTTGCGTTTAGGAATGGTTCCCGCAAGCAACCGATAGTAACTGATCTTAACCGTTCGTAACCGACTATAACCGATATTTTAAAAGAGATAATTCTAAAACTTCGTAATAATATCATCAACCCTTTTCCGAAACCCCTCAGACGACTCTTTGTGCTTTAATGCACGGAGCCTGGATTTTAATAGTTTTTCGAATTCAACTCGATCGAAACAATGCCGGCACTTTTCGATATGATCTTCGAACTCGTTTTTCGACGAACCTTCCAGATGATTGTCGATGTAATCGAAAACGCGCTTCAATGCCTCTTCGCAGCTTATATTTTTATGATCGGATTTTTTCATGGTGTCGCTCTCTCTTTCGAATGAGACCTTGCTCTACTGCGTGGTTATACAGTTTCTTTTGTAAAATAGATCGTCCACGAGCGATTCTGCTTCGTACCGTACCGATCGGAATTTCCAGCATCTTCGATATTTCTTCGTACGAAAGTCCTTCGACATCACAGAGCACAACGACAAACCGGAAATCGGACGGTATCTCCGCAAGCGCCTGTTTGATGTCGTCTTCTAACAGTTTGTTTACCAGTTCCCGTTCCGGATTTCCCCACCAGAGCAGGAACGGCTGCGAGACTTCGGTAAAGAGTGAAAATCGTTCATCCTCATTCTCGTTATTTTCATCGTATTCAATCGCTGCATACTTTTTTCGTTCACGACAGAAACTAATGAACGTGTTTCTGAGAATGCGGAAGAGCCACGGTTTGATTTTCCCGTGATCCCGCAGCGTGCGGAATTTCTCACACGCTTTCTTTATTGTCTCGGCAACCAGATCCTCCGTATCGTTCTCATTGTGGCAAAGATAATATGCGAGACGATGCAGATCGTCCAGAAGCGGCAGAACCTGGCTTTT
>PWJF01000312.1 GCA_003560935.1 Ignavibacteriales bacterium | reverse complement strand
TATTGTTCGATAAAGTTACCGGCTGGTACAATATCGATAACGACTATCAGGCACGTGGGCTTAAAGGTATATTTTCGGTGTTTGAAGTTACTGCCTCAGGTATTTATACGCAATCTGTGACGATGCACGATGCACGGATTCGCGCCGATATAAAAGGCGCCGATTGGTCGGTTTTTTCAAAAGCGGTTATCGATACCGTACTGGGGTTCGAAGTCGATGCGGTTGCCCGTTTCGATTCGACGTCGTTAAACACGGACATCTCAACGTTTGCAGTCCGCTACGGCAGCATAGATTTCTCCAACCGGGACACCCTCGCTATGCGGTACGATAATGAGGGGGTTTGGTTCGAGCAGTTTACATTGTACCATAACGATGTAAGCACAATAGACATAGGCGGGTTATATGCGTTTGACAGGGAACACGCAATCGAATTTTCCATGGCAAATGTCGATCTGGAGGAAATGCACCGTATAGCAGTCCCCGATGCACTGCAGCGGCGGCAGCCTTTATTCAGCGGAGATATCGACATATCGGGAACGATCGGCGGAACAACCAACGATCTCCGGAGTCATATGGATGTTCGCATAACCGATGTTGAATACGGAGAACTCGCCTTCGGTATTATGAAAGGTTCCTTTGATTATGAAGGGCAGCGATTGAATTTTACGGCAGATATCACAGAAGCAGATGACACATCACAAACCGCATTCAAGATCGGCGGTTACATGCCATTCGATCTGCTCCCCGGCAGCGAAGGCGATCGCATACCCGATGGACCTCTTGATGTTCGTATTTTTTCCGATGGATTCGATCTTTCTATTATCGATCCATTCCTGAGCGATCTTCGGAGTTTTCGTGCCCGAATGACAAGCGATGTCGTTATAACCGGAAGCATTGAAGATCCTCGATACGAAGGCGACCTTGAAATATCCGACGGTCAGTTTATCTTTGTTCAGAACAATGTCACCTATCATTTTAACGGAAAACTCGAGCCGCGCCAGAATGAGCTTGTTATCAGTCGCCTTCAATTAGAGAATCGCAGGCGTGATCTGCCCGACGGAAGAATGAATTTCTCCGGTAACATACGTACACGCGGATTAACGATACGCGATTTTGATCTTCAAGCGGATGGTCAGCTTATGGTATTGCGGACTGCCTCGCGACGTCCCGGGGATTTTTTCTACGGTGATTTAACAATCGCTACGGGAGCGAACGGGATGCGGCTTGCCGGCAGTATTGAGAAATCGAATTTAACCGGCACATTATTAATACGGTTGGCGAACCTTACTTTCCCTCCGGCTCGTACGACTGCATACGACAGAACCGGATCGATCGTAAACTATATTGTTATCGAAGACGTTGAAGAGTCGACCGAAACGCTTACACCTCTTGAGATTTTCTTTCGGGATATTGCACGGGATCAAAGTTCGAGTTCAACGCAACAGGAGACCGGAAACACATTTCTCGACGGTCTCGATTATGATATCATTATTCAAACAGACGGCAGGGTTGAGATGACAATGATTTTCAACCAGGCAACCGCTGAAGAACTCGTTGCACGGATCGAAACAACGAGCCTGCGATTGTATCGCGATGATATAACCGGTATGCGACTTATCGGGAATGTCGATATCGTTGAACCGTCCGCATATTCGTTTTATCGGAAGTTTGATGCACGAGGAAGGTTAAGTTTTGTCGGACCGCCCGATAATCCGGAACTTGATATAACCGCAACGTATACAGGCCAGCGAATGACCGTCCGGCAAACGACCGGTGAGCCGGATGATCTCACCCCGGTGACCGGAGGAACACCTGAACCGGTCGTGGTACGCCTTCACATAACCGGTGATCGGTACGAACCGCAATTAGATATAAACTTGCTTGTGAATAACGAAGAGTGGGATGGTGATGTCGAGACTGACGCTATATCGTTTATACTTACCGGACGGTTTCAAACCGAGTTAGAATCCGGGGATTACAGGGGTATCTCTGCCGATTTCGGGCGCGGAATCCCGGCGACGTTCATGTCGGGAGTGGCAACATCGCTCTTATCAAATCTCTTCTCGGATTTTCTGCGCAACGAAGTTCGTTTTATTCGGACTGCCGAGATTGTGTGGTATGGTGGGAACATTATGGATACCGCCGAGTTGCGGATCAGCGGCGAATTGCGGAATTTTTATTGGACTATCGGCGGCAGGGTGTTTAATGATATCGGCAACACAAATTTCTCATTCCAGATTCCGATGGGACCGGTTTTTAATTCCGACCGGTGGACCAATCTCTTTCTTGAGCTTGAACGCCGATCGCAAAGTATAGAATTTTCCGAAGATCAGCGACCTGTCAATGCGGCACGATTATATTACAGCATATCTTTTTAATCACTGGAGCGAAGCGAATTAATATATTATGGAAGAAACAAAACGTCGAATATTGGATTTCCTTGTGAAATATCCTTCACAGGTATTCAAATCGAGACAAATGGCGCGGCGTCTGCAAATGACCGAAGAAAAGGCATACCGGAAACTGCGCGAAGCATTACACGAGCTTGCAAACGACGATCAAATTCGCCACCTGAAAGGGAAGCGATACGGATATAAACCCGGCGACGATCAGCACAAACAGGGTACACTGTTCATGACACGCCAGGGATACGGCATGGTCATTCTTGATTCGGATGAGGAAGTGTTTATTGCTCCTAAAAATCTCGGCACTGCACTTGATGGCGACCGGGTGCAGGTTGTATTATTTGCACGACCGGCTCGAAAGCTTCAACGGGAAGGAGTCGAGCTTGAAGGTGAGATCACACATGTTATCGAACGAAGCAAACGGGAAATAATAGGCGTCCTAAAAAAGACAAAAAACTTTTTCTTCGTTGAACCCGACAGCCGGCGTCTCCCGCGGGATATTTATATTCCAAAAGCACAGTTAAACGGCGCGAGCGATAACGATAAAGTAATTGCGGTGATCGAAGAATGGAATGATCCGCTGCTCAATCCCGAAGGATATGTAAAAGAGGTCCTCGGGAAAGCTGGCGATCTGACTGTTGAGCTTCGCGCAATTGCAATGCAGTTCAGTATTCCCATCGAATTTCCGGGTTCCGTGCTCGATGAAGCTGAAATGTTTCCCGAGTCATTACCGCAGAAAGAGTATAGTCGCCGGCTGGATATACGTGATCAAACGGTTATTACGATCGACCCTGAAGATGCAAAAGATTTTGACGATGCGTTATCGCTGACATATGATGACGACGGTAATTACGTGCTCGGTGTTCATATCGCAGATGTGAGTTACTATGTGCATGAAGGATCGGTGCTTGATCGCGAAGCGTACGATCGCGGGACGAGCGTATATCTTGTCGACGGCGTAATACCGATGCTGCCCGAGCGATTGTCGAACAATCTATGCAGCCTGAGACCCGATGAGGATCGACCGGCATACTCGTTTTTCATGACGATCACAAAGCGCGGCGTTGTTAAAGATTATTCGATAAAAGAAACGGTACTACGGAGCGCGCGACGTTTTACATACGAAGAAGTGCAGACGATTATCGAAGAAGGAGATGGAGAACAGACGGATTTGATTCTCGGGCTGCATAAACTAATGCAGACGCTCCTAAAAAAACGACTTCGGGAAGGGAGTGTCGATTTCGGTTCCGCCGAAGTTAAATTTAAACTTGATGAAGAAAAGAAACCGGTCGAAGTTATAAAAAAAGACCGTCTTGATGCACACCGCCTGGTCGAAGAATGCATGCTCATAGCCAACCGCGTAATCGCGCGTCATATCGGCGCCGGTAAGCAACAAAAACTCAGTCCGTTTCTCTACCGGGTTCATGCCCCGCCCGCGCGGGATAAACTTAAAGAACTTGCCGGATTTGTATCGAAGTTCGGTCACAAATTCAATATCGACGGCGCGGGGTTATCGAAAGCATTACAGAAACTGCTCGACGATGTTCGCGGTACCGTTGAAGAGAATATTATCAACGAGGTTGCGCTCCGTTCGATGATGAAAGCGGTATACTCCGAAAAGAACGAAGGACACTTCGGATTATCGTTTCAGCATTACACGCACTTTACTTCCCCGATACGACCGTATCCCGACCTGCTTGTCCATCGGCTTTTGAAGGAGTATAGCGACGATATGCCGCATCAGCGGCGGAAGGAATTGGCCGGTAAAATGAAATCCGTCGGTGAACATACCTCCATGATGGAGCAGCGTGCCGTCGAGGCCGAGCGGGCGTCGGTGAAAGTAATGCAGGTCGAATATATGCGCCGGCACGTCGGTGACGAGTTTGACGGTGT
>PWJF01000272.1 GCA_003560935.1 Ignavibacteriales bacterium | reverse complement strand
TTTCCATTATGAAAACTGTACGGTTCCTTTCACCGGTATCGGCTGTTGAAGAATATCCATAACAGGACATTTATTTTGTGCAAAGTGAATGAGTTGATTTCGTTTCTCTTCTGACAGGCAGCAAATTCACCGAGTACGATCTCGACCGGATTCGGTCCTTCGTCCGTTCAGCCAAGCGATACCGGCTCATCCGAGACGAATTTGAAATTACGGATGTTGATTTTTGCCCGGAGCCCGTGGTGTGATTCCGATAACTAATACCTATTCATTTACGCCGTTACCTCATCTTTAATCTTGTTCAGTGCCTGATCGAAATCTTCGATAATATCTTCGATGTGTTCGATTCCGACCGAAACTCTCACCATATCGGGTGTAACTCCCGATTCGAGTTGCTCTTTTTCCGATAACTGTTGGTGAGTGGTCGACGACGGGTGGATCACGAGTGTTTTTGCATCGCCCACGTTTGCCAGCAGACTTGCGAGTTCAAGATTATCGATAAGTTTGCGTCCCGCATCGTACCCCCCTTTCACTCCGAACACAACGATGCTGCCGAATCGTCCGTTGCGCAGATATTTTTTTGCGTTCGCATGAGACGGATGATCTTCAAATCCCGGATACCATACCCAGTCGACTTGCGGGTGCTGCTTCAACCATTTTGCAAACACGAAGGTATTCTCACTGTGCCGTTCGATGCGGAGGGAAAGAGTTTCCAATCCCTGTAGGAAAAGAAAGGAATTAAACGGACTCTGGCACGGTCCAAGATCTCTTAATTGTTCGACGCGTGCACGAATGATGAACGCTACATTGCCGAATGGGCCTTCACTGCCGAATACTTCCCAGAATCTCAGTCCGTGATATCCCGGGCTTGGATCCGTAAAGATAGGGAACTTGCCGTTACCCCAATTAAACCTTCCTGAATCCACCACGACGCCGCCGATGGAAGTACCATGACCGCCGATCCACTTCGTTGCAGAATGAACTACAATATCCGCGCCGTGATCGATTGGCCGGGAGAGATATCCAGCCGCCCCGAAAGTATTGTCGACAATGAGGGGGATGTTATTCCGGTGTGCAACCTCCGCGATAGCTTCGATATCGGGTACGTTTAACTTTGGATTACCGATTGTCTCGATGTACAGTGCTTTCGTTTTGTCGTCTATAAGTTTTTCGAATTCTGCGGGCTTGTCGCCGTCAACGAATTTAACGTTGATTCCGAGACGGGGGAATGTGATTTTAAACTGATTATACGTTCCACCGTAGAGCAGGCTTGTCGAGACGATGTTTTCGCCTGCCTGTACGATTGTAGAGAGTGCGATGAGCTGCGCCGCCTGTCCCGACGATGTCGCAAGTGCTGCGACACCTCCTTCAAGTGCAGCGATGCGGTCTTCAAATACCGCACTGGTGGGATTCATGATACGGGTATATATATTGCCGAACTCCTTCAATGCAAACAAGGTTGCTGCATGTTCCGTATTGTTGAAGTTGTACGATGTGGTTTGATAGATCGGCACTGCGCGTGCGTTGGTTGCCGGATCAGGGTGTTGACCTGCATGTAATTGCAGTGTTTCAAACCGGTAGTTCTTTGGTTCACCATTGGTGCTCATGAGTTTCCTTCCGTTTATTGGATGTTACGTTAGATTGATTTGTTGTTGATGATCTCATTAAGAATTGGTGGTCGACTTTCATACAGCGGTTTTGAACGAATATTTTCCCCCTTTGTTCGACTCGATGTTTTTGAGTAGGGTGAAGTCCGGTACCGATCTGGAGCCAGATAACCGGGGTGTCGATCTTCAACGCTTCATCGATGACTGACGGAATATCTTCCGGTTTTCGAAAGATATCGATTGCATCTACTCGAAACGGAATACTCTTTAAATCGGGATATGCTTTCTCACCGAGTATTGTTTTGGCTGTCGGGTTTACCGGTACAACCCTGTATCCCGCATTTTTCAGATACCCGCCGACATATTGACTATCTTTATGTTGATTTTTCGAAATACCGATGATCGCAATCGTCTTCACCTCATTCAATTTAAAATCCTTTTTATAATTGAAGAATTGTATTGCTTAAATAAATAGCGTGACTTCCGCCTCCGATGCGAAATCCAGAAATCCGGCTGCACCCGCAAACGTAGCTCCTTCTATAATGTTTTCTTTTTTTACACCCATTACACCTATGGTGGTTGTACACGCATAGAACTTTACTCCATTATCAAGTGCGTTTTTTATAAGATCATTCGGGTCGGGAATATTCGCTCTTTTCATCCAGCGTTTCATCATCCATGTTGCGATTCGCGTCATACCGGGGAGCACTCCTATGAGTGTCGGTACGGGTACAGGCATCGACGGATTTCCGACCGCGGGAACCTGAAAGTTATTTATCTTTTTCTTATTCAGGATATCGATTCCGTAAAATGTACAGAATACGCCGACGTCCCACCCGAGCGCTGCTGCGGTGGAGGCCAGGATCAACGGCGGATATGCCATGTCGAGCGTCCCTTTGGAAGCAACGATGGCAAGACGTTTTCGTTTAATCTGCTTTTGTTTTTCCAACACTTCTTTTATTCTTTTTTCAATGATCGAATCAAGATCCTGATCTTGTGTTATGACTTGGTCATTCATTGTCTATCCCTCCTATACCTGATTATTTATTTCGCCGTATATAGAACTTGAATATTCCATTATCTTCTGTTGCTTCGATGAGTTCGTGAGCATTATTCTTTGCCCATGCAGGTATATCTCCTCTGGATCCTTCATCTGTGGCAATCAGTTCCAGCACTTCACCGACCGGTATTTCCCGGATGGCTTCCTGCGCCCGGATTACGGGAACAGGGCAAAATGTATTTGTAACATCGAGAGTTCGGTAAACAGTTATTTCGTTAGTTGACATATTTCCTCCCATTAGTTAGTAAAGCTTGTTACCAAGACCTTCATTTATTATATCATCAATAAGAAATAATCAATACTCAATAAAAAAACCCTCACCGGGAAAGCATACCGAAGAGGGTTGATTAACAAAACCGTCTTCTCATCTTTCCCATTTCCCGTCCCGACCCGGATAGCTATCGGGGCGGGATGAGATGGGCAGGATGTAGCACCTTGGCATCCCGTCTCTATTATCCGGGACGGAACCGGTTGCTAAGGCATCGTAGGGCCTGCTCCCTCCGCCTTTCTCGATGAGAACTTATGTTATGTAGTGCGACGAGTCGCGTCGCCTGTATATATAAAAAAGCCCTCACGAGAATATTCCCGGAGGGCTTTGCAAGTAGTGATTAGGTTGTAGTTATATGGTTATTTAATCAGACCGTGCCCTCCGCCGGAGAATGCATTCGCATCCCCATCCTACAAAGGCACATGCCTTTATTAATCTCTTTATGTAATTTAGTATTTTTCATGTTTTGAATTTTACTTTACTGTGGTAAAGGTAGTAAAATGTGAGTTATATGTCAAGAGGTTAGGAAAAAAATATAAAAAAAATTCGATATCTATCAATCGGTAGGATGAACTACATATAGCTCCACACCATTGTGTGCTGGCAATATGGCGGCACTTCGTGCTACTTCGGCATATGACAGAAAATTATCCGGTGCACCCGTGCCGAAATCAAGATCGCGGATCGGTAAGCGGGATAGATTTGTAACTATCATGCCATTGTGTGGATGTCGTAGGTGAATATGTTCAGTTGCGTCGATGCCGTCCTGCAGCCGGAAGTTTTCCAAAGTGGATAATGAACGTCTGATGTACTTTTCCTTGACACCTGCAATCGTTTTTTTAATTAATACCGCCACATCTTCAACGGATGCATTGTGAAGATGCGCATACGTCGTTTCCGTTGTTGCGAAAGCAAGCGCGCATCCAAAGTAATTTTTCGGAAAACCGGTTAATACACGCCGAAAATCAAACGGAAGGGTGATATATACGTTCTGGTCGTTATGTTTTTTTCTCCATGCCGGAATATACTTCTTCCAGAGCATTGCGGTAATAACATCGTTCTCACTGACTGAGATATCCCGTTTTTGTTTGATATCTGCCATATGTGATTTTACCGTGTTCTGAGGTAGGTATTCTCGCGTAATATTGAGGGAAACTCTATCCCTACCGGTACGTTTTTCACTTACAAACAAACCACAATACTTACTTTGTATGACGGGGAAATGTTCAAGCAATCTATCAAGACTGTTCTGTAAATGCCGGTGATCGAATCTTGTGTTATACGAAAAAACAAACGTTATCGGCTGTGAACCTGCACCGGTGAAGATATAATCGACGGGGGAGAGGGGAATGGTAATTTTTTGATCTCCTTATTTTTATATTTTGGTGGCTATCCAATAAATGATAATGAGAATATGACTAATTTTCCAGAACCATTCGGACTTGCAGTACGAACGATGACAGCAATGCTATGATCCCTGTTATGACGATGGCAGTGGTGAGTGAGAAAAAGTCGGCAAGTATGCCGCTTGCCAGTGCTCCGAATGCATACCCGCTGTCTCGCCAGAGTCGAAACACGCCAATGGTTTCTGCCCGTTCCTGCGGGTGGGCAATATCGGCTATTGCAGCGAGAAATGTGGGATACACCATTGCCGTGCCGATACCAAGCAAAGCCGCAGTTATGATAAATGCCGGATAGCCGGTCGATATTCTGAATAATAAAAGTGACCCACCCTGCACCGACATCCCCGACACGATCATTCGTTTGCGTCCCGTATAATCGGATAGTTTCCCGCTTGCTAACTGACCGATTCCCCACATAGCAGGATACACAGCAGCGATCAGACCTACCTGACTTAACGTCATCCCCATCCCTACAAGGAACAAAGGAAATATTCCCCATGCCATACCATCCTTGAAATTGGTAACAAACCCCGCGTGCGTAATGGATGACAGGTTTCTATCGGTTACCGTTGTACGGAGAAATATTTTTCCGTCTTTTGATTTATTATTTGTCGTGATTTTGTTTTCATGCTGAACGAATGTCTCCGTATCTTTTACAAAAAAGATCGTCAGAAGCAGACCGGCAACTGCCATTGCGATACCGATGATAAACGGATACGGACGTAGACCGTATTCAGCCGCAACATATCCCGTGATAAACGCAAGCGCCGCAACCGCGATATACCCGGCAAACTCGTTCAGACCCATAGCAAGTCCGCGATCTTTTTCACCGACAAGGTCGATCTTCATAATGACGGCAGTCGACCATGCAAGTCCCTGATTGATCCCGAGCAGTACATTGGTAAATACAATCCAGTTCCAGTCCGGTGCATACATTAGCAAGAAAGGAACGGGCAGCCCGAATACCCATCCGGTAATGAGCATGTTCTTTCTGCCGACAGTGTCAGCAAGTCGTCCCGCAAAATAATTTGCAAGCGCTTTGGTAATACCGAATACGATAATAAAAGATAGGATTGCCGTCCGTGCAGCGATGTGGAATTCCGTCTCGGCAATCTCGGGCAGGATCGTTCGCTCCATGCCGACCATTCCGCCGACAAACCCGTTTATGACGACAAGCAGCGTGAATTGTTTCCAGTTATGTTTGAGACTTTGTTGCATGAATGAAACTTAGTTTACAGTGCGAGCTGCATTTGAACGGTTAATAAATTTCCGAGAGCGGAAAAATTGTTATCGGTTCGGAATTCGTAATTGGCTGAAATACGGGTTTGACCTTTGATATAGTAATTAAAGCCCAGCGTTATTCCCGTATACCGATTGTTATCTGCCGATGTATCGGGTTCGTACCGTTCAACACGACCGAGTAACTCCCAATTATTGTCGATTCTCAGACCTCCTAATAGATAACCGCCGGCGTGCGTGAGATAGTTATCTGATAGATTCTCATCCCGTCTTATGATATATTCTCCTCGAACTATGAACAGTTCTCGACCGTAATTGAAGTCAAAACCTATTCTATTGAGGCGACGGGTTTCGTCGGTTTGAGACTGGAAATACCCGAGATGTCCGGAGACGCCTACCTCAAATCCGTTTATAGGTTCGATGGCAATGCGTCCCACGAGATCATTGTTCGGGGTATTCACTGTTGGATTAGCACCGGTGCCGTTTACCATGGCAAATGCATATGATAATGTCGAATAACGGCCGCTGAGTTGTACACCGATATCCCTGAACATTCTAAATGTGTTCAATCGTCGAAGCGCGGTACTCCGCTCGATTGCAGGGTTGAATATAATCACTTCCGGCCCTTCAATCCCAAACGGAACGAGAAATTGTCCCGTTCGAATGTTCATCAATTGATGTAGGTTTATATCGACAAAAGCGTTGACTAACCGGGGAGTATCATCCGGAGGCTCCGTTGCACCACCAACAATATTTACGCCGATCCGGTCAGTAATCCTGCCGGCAACGCCTACCCGGGCGCGATGGATAATAAATTGTGAGGATATTCCGGTCGTGTAATCGTCGATAAATTGCTGCTGGAGAAATCCGACCACGCGGAATTGAGGATACTGCTCCGGTGCAGAGGTCGAATCCGGATGTGCTTCGGCGTGGTGAATTGTTGTGATTAGGTAAAGTAATAAAATAAAAGGATGTGAGAGTTTATTTTGTATCATAGTTTCTTCTCATGTATCGTTGAAAATTTTAAGTTTTTAAATATGTACATAATGCGGTTCAGCTGGTTGCTTTTCCTAACATCTGAACCACAACAGCATCGCCGGAGTGGAACGTCCCTTCCTGTAAATGGATTTTCCTTTTTTCGAGAAGTAATATATCTATTCCCTCGAAATCCGATGCAAGCTCATCTTCATCAAACAACATATCGATATCTTTCGGACCGCCGGAGGTATAATTGAGCTGATCTTTGTGAAATGCTTCAAGAATGATCACGCCACTCGGTTTGAGCGACTGTATAAGTTGTTTATGTATGATTGAGCGTACGATCGAAGGCATGTGTGCATAGATCAGGCCGACTGCATCATAGGTGTGATGGGGATAGTTATACTCTTCGTAGGTTGCCTTGGTATAGTTTATTTTTACATTACGACTACGGGCAAGGTACTGTGCTTTCTTCATTGCTTGTTTGCTTAAGTCAAACGCGTCGACTGTCCACCCATGTTTCGCCGCGTAGACGGCATTACGGCCTTCGCCTTCGCCCGGCAGCAAAAGCCGTCCGGGTGTATATTTATTCAACTGTTGCTTGAAGAATGCGTTCGGTTCGGTACCGTAGATGAAATCCGGCGATGCATACCGTTCGTTCCATTTCTCTTTCATCGGTTAGTCTGCAATGTATAATCTTTGAGCGGTTTTCGTTTTTTGCGATCGATACCGCACTCCATAGCTTCGCTCACGTCGAGGAAGAAGTGCTCTTCGCCAAGATACTGAATTATTCCTGCTCGGGAAAGTGCATCGCGAACGGGTCCGATAACACCGGTTAAATAAAGCGTAATGCCGTGCTTCTTATAAACGTCGATGATTTCTTTCAGCGCATGGATGCCGCTTGCATCGATCGATGTAATGCTTGCTGCATCGATGATCACGAGCTTCAGCGGGGCATCCTTTTCTTCTTCGAGTTTTCGAAGTGTCTCCTTGAAATACTCTACATTGGCAAAATATAACTGCGAATCGAAACGAATGATTAAAACATCGTCGCGCTCTTCGGCTTGGGGAAACCGTTTGATATTCCTGTACGTATTCGTGCCGGGCAGTTTGCCGAGTACAGCTACATGGGGCTTTGTGCTTCGGTACACGACCATCACAAGAGAGATAACGACTCCCGTTGCAATTCCCTCCTCGATCCCGATAAAGAGAGTAGCGAGAAACGTGATCGCAAGCATGGCAAAGTCTTCGCGCTTGGTGTTCCAGAGAAACCTCATCTCCTTAATATCGATCAATCCGAATACCGCCACCAATATAACAGCGGCGAGTATTGCATTCGGAAGATAGGTAAACAGCGGTGTAAGGAAAAGCAATGTGATACCGATAAGAGATGCGCTTATAATGGAAGTAAGTCCGGTTTTTGCTCCCGCCTGATCATTAACGGCAGTACGTGAAAACCCGCCGGTGACGGGAAACGATTGAAAGAATGCACCGCCGATATTTGCCGCACCGAGTCCGATCAGTTCCTGATTTGAATCAAGCTTGTAATCGCGGTGCCGCTGCACCATCGCTTTCGCTACGGCGATGGATTCCATAAAACTCACCAATGAAATAGCGAGAGCAATAGGAAGCAAGGATTTCATCGTATCTATATCTATAACTGGGACGGCAAACGACGGCAATCCATCGGGGACGTCACCGACAATACGAACGCCTTTATCGTATAATCCCAATAACCAAACCGTAAGAATTCCTATAACAACGGCAATCAATTGTGCAGGAAAAGTCTTTTTCCATTTTTTCAGATACATGATAACGGCAATGCCCGTAACCCCAAGCAGAAACGTCGGAATGTTAATATTACCGATATTCCGGATTGCATGATACACTATCTCATGAATTTGATTTGTCCGGGGAAGAGATATGCCGAGTAGATGCTGGAGCTGACTGAAGCCTATAATGATCGCGGCGGCAGAGGTGAATCCGGTGATCACCGGATGCGAGAGAAAATTTACAAGAAATCCCATACGCAACACACCCATACTAAACTGAATTACACCGATCATGAACGCAAGCAGTATAGCCAGCGTGATATATTCGTCCGTACCTGGATCGGCAAGGGAGCTCACACCTGCCGCAACCATCAAGGCAACCATGGCAACCGGTCCGACCGCGAGCTGCCGGGATGTACCGAATATCGCATAAAGGAAAAGCGGTACTAATGACGCGTACAACCCGTAAATAGGCGGCAGACCGGCGAGCATCGCATATGCCATACCCTGGGGGATGAGCATGACACCGACGGTCAAGCCTGCCGACATATCGCCGTGCAGATTGTTGCGATCGTAATTCGGTAGCCAGGAGAGTATGGGTATGTAGTTTTTGATCATCGTTATGATTTACTTTACAAGTTCGTAACCTGTTTTTTGCATATCACCGATCTCTCCATCTACATACAGCACATCGCGTCCGTAACGCTGTAATAATGCTGCCGCAACCGCGGAACGTCCGCCGGCCGAGCAGTGGACAAGCAATTTACCATTTTCCGGTACCTCATCCAATCTTTCGAGTAACCGCGTATGCGGAACATTGATTGCACCCTTCGCATGTCCTCCGACAAACTCTGAATGCTTCCGTACATCGACTACCTGAATGTTATTTGATTTTAAAATGTCAGCCGCTTTTTCGAAAGTAGTGTAATCTGTTTTCTCAATTTCACCGCTCTGCTTCTTGTAGTCCTCGAAATCTTCGAGCGTCGCATAGCCGGCGATGTTATCCAGACCGACATTGATAAGATCGCGGACGGCTTCGGTCACTCGATTTTTATCGATAATTAAGTAAATCGGCTTGCCTTCTTCGATGTAACTTCCGGCAGTTGTATTGAATTGCTTATCAAGCGGTGAAAAGATGGCACCGGGAATATGGCCGTCGAGAAAATCGTAACGGTCGCGCGTATCGATCAATGCGACGTTTGTATTACGAACGAATTTCTTCAATTCATCGACACCGATGCGCGATGGCTTCGGTAGTCCGCCGAGCACTTTCGGACCTAGCTTGTTATCACGTTTCATTCGTGCGAAATAAAGCGGCGGTTCTGGCTGATCTTTTAAAATGAAGGTTACAAAATTCTCTTCGCTGTCGGTATGTGCGAGCGAAGCATTATACCGTAGCTCATAACCGATCGTACTGTCCGGTACCGCACCGAGCGCCTTCCCGCATGCGCTGCCTGCTCCGTGTCCCGGCCAGATCTGATGGTATTCGGGATATTTCTTGAAATTGACGAGTGATTTATAGAGTGTCTGTGCCGACGGCTTCATAACATCTTTCATACCGGCGGCAGATTCGAGAAGATCGGGACGACCGACGTCACCGACAAAGACAAAATCACCGGTTGCGTAGCCCATCGGTTCCTTTGCACCTGAGGCGGAGTCGGTGATTGCATATATTATATGCTCGGGAGTATGACCCGGTGTGTGAATAGCTTTTATCTCGATATTGCCGATCATAAATAAGTCACGGTCTTTAAGTAGCTGATAATTGTAGTTACTTCCGAGGAGCCATTCATATTTCCAGTCTGTATTGCCTTCGTCGGATGCATATACTTTAACGCCGCGTTCGGCGAATTCACGAAGACCCGAAATGTAGTCTGCGTGAATGTGTGTATCGGCAGCCGCAACGATGTTCAGTTTTTCTTTTTCTGCAATGTCATAATATTGCTGAATATCGCGCATCGGATCGATGACGACCGCTTCGCCGCTTGCCTGACAACCGACGATGTATGCATACTGAGCGAGACGGGGCTCAAAGATCTGTTTGAAAAACATAGTTAACTCCTTTAGTTAAAATTAAGGATACAATATTATTAACAATCAAATACTATTAGATTCATTGATTTTAAAAAAGATTCAGGTTAATTGTTTTTTAATGAATGATCCCGGCATTGTCGGGAGAATTAATGCGGTAATTGCTTTTGGAAATATCCGTATACGTACGTTCCGGCAAGTGCACTTAATAAAATAACCGCAAAGACCGAAATACCGCTGCCGAGCAATGCGAATACCGGTCCGGGACATGCACCCGTTAATGCCCAGCCAAATCCGAACAACAATCCGCCGATGGTGTACCGGTACATCTGACTCGAATCTTTCGGCTCGATTGTAATCGGGTTGCCGTGTATGTCCTTTGCATTAAATTTCCTGATGAGCATGATCGAGATCATACCGATGAGAATAGCCGACCCGATGATGCCGTACATATGAAAATCCTGAAAGCGAAACATCTCCTGGATTCTGAACCATGAAATAACTTCTGCACGCATGAGTATGAATCCAAATAGTGTTCCGAATACGAGATATTTAAGGTACTGCATTTTTTTCTCCTTTTCTATAGTACTGTTTCTTAAAAGATGAGAGGATATATAACGTGCGTTATAAAAAGTCCGCCTGCAAAAAAACCGATTACCGCTACGACCGATGCGAGCTGTAGATTGGATATACCGCTGATCGCGTGGCCTGATGTGCAGCCGCCGGCATAACGTGCGCCGAATCCGACAAGAAATCCGCCGACCACCATAATAATGATCCCGTGCACGGTAAACAGGTTGCTCCAGCTAAAAATATCCGAGGGCACATAGCCTTCAAAATCGGTAATGCCGAGAGCCTGCAGATCGGTCTTTGTAGCTTCGGAAATAGCTATCGGGTCGGGATTAGCAAAGATGTATCCTCCCAGGAAACCGCCGAGAAGTATACCGACAACGAATATTATGTTCCACAGACCCTGTGTTTTCCAGTCGTATTTAAAGAATTCTATCTTACCGGGCGCACATGCCGCACAGGTATGACGAAGACTGGATGAGACACCGAGTGCTTTGTTGGAGAAAAACAGCATAATCGGGATCATAAGCCCGATAATCGGTCCTGTCACATACCAGGGCCAGGGCTGCCAGAGAAATTCGAACATCATTACCTCCATATATCATCTATATAACTATATAGTCAATTAGTTTATTTAGATTTCAAACGGTTAGAAAATTTGAAAAGTTCCATTTTCCTTTTTCCCGGATTATTCCTATATTACCAAGTAGTTATATAGTTTGATTATTAGCAAATGTATCGTGAGAGAAAAATGAAAAAAATGAAACCCGAAGCGCTCGATCATGTTGCGTACAGGCTGAAATTACTTGCCGAGCCGATGCGGTTGAAAATATTGTATCATTTGCAGGAGGGTGAAAAATCGGTGCAGGAATTGGTTGCGCTGACCGATTCCGGCCAGGCGAATGTTTCGAAACATCTGAGCATGCTTGCATCAAGCAACGTCGTCGGGCGGAAGAAAAAAGGGCTGCATGTTTACTATTATATCGCCGACAAAAGCATCTTTCAGATTTGCGATCTTGTGTGTAAGAACCTTGAACAGAATGCCCGCAAGGTAAGCGATGTTTTTCAGTAGTTATTGTCCGGAAGAGATTGCATGAAAATTGCTCACATTTCCGACCTTCACGCCGATACCACTTTATCGTTTCAAAACCGCTTTCGTAATTTATTGCAATCAATACGGGATCATCACGTTGAGCATTTAATCATCACCGGTGATCTTACCGATAAAGCGACACACGATGAATACGACACGGTTATCCGCATTCTTAATGAGTATGATTTTACGTCGGGAAAAGACCTGTCTGTAATTCCTGGAAATCACGACCTGTTTCCTTCAGTGTATCAAACATTTACGTTCCGCCTGAGCACGCTTCGGGAGGAATTCCGGAGCGATCCTATACGCATCACAAAAGAATTATACCGGGTAATGAGAGCGTACAGGAAGTTTACACCGGATGAGTACCGGCATGCGTTATCTGAATTCCTTACACGTTTTCAGCAAACGTTCGATACTGCGATTGCGATCGGTACTTCGGAGACCGAAGGATTTCCGTACATAAAACATTTACATGACGATTACGCGGCTGTGTGCATTGAATCAAACTATGTCTCTCCGCATATAAATACGGTTTTGCCATATGCGTTACTTAAATATTTTATAACGAAAGATATGTATTCGGTAACGGACAGTCCTATCTGCAGTAACGGATGGGTTGACACGGATCTTCTGAAACGAGCATTAGCTCATCCGGAGGTGAAGGATAAAAAATTGATCGTTCTTCTTCATCATTATGTATATACATCTGAGCAGGAGAGACGATATATGAATCCGTCTTTTGCGAGAACGATGTCGCTTGTCAACAGGGAGGCGTTGATCGACGAACTCAGTCAAAGCAATGCAAAGCTTCTTCTCCATGGTCACTGGCATGTAACGGAGGAGTACACGGTTTGTGACGGGAATCTCCGTGCGCTCAATGGAGCCGGTGTATTTTTTAAAAATGATGGAAAGTGGAATTTGCTGACGCTTGGCAGCGATGGTGTGAAGCGGGAGGAGATCACGTTATTTTGAACCAGATTGTACTAATCAATAATCAAACCAATGCAATTATCTCACCTAACTGTAAACAGGAAACTCCAAACTCTAACCACAAAACATCATTTAATTTTCACTACGACCATTGTCATATCGTCCCGTTGCGGGGTTTTTCCCGTAAATTGATTTGTTTCGGAAACAATTCCTTCAAGCAACACTTCTGCCGGAAATATGTGGTACTTTTTCGCTACTTCAAATAACCGGTCATCGCCGAAATCCTCATTACGTTTGTTAGCTGCTTCGGAAAAACCGTCGGTATAAAAAATAAACACATCTCCCCGTTCGTATGTGACCGTCGTTTCGTATATCGATTTATCGAACACCTGTCCGCCGTCGAGTCCGAGTGCAATCCCTTTTGGATTGATCATTTCGCCGTTTGCCTGAGCCGATTTCCACAGGATAACGGGATTATGCCCCGCGCGGGCTACGGTGAGTGTCTTCTTTTCCGTATCGAAGATGCCGTACACCATGCTTATAAACGCTCCCCGCTCGGAGATTTCGTAAAACGTCCGGTTTACTTTTCGAAGCACCTCTGCAGGATCGGTTTCATTATGCGCGGTTGAGTGCAAGATGCCCTTCGTGAGTGTCATATAGAATGAAGCTTTGGTTCCTTTACCCGATACGTCGCCAATAACCACGCCGAACAGATGATCGTTAATAGAAATAAAATCATAGTAATCGCCGCCTACCTCATGGGCGGGGATACATGTCGATGCGATATCGAGTCCGGGGATATCGGGGGTTTTCTTGGGCAGGAAACTCATCTGCACATCGTGCGCGATCTCCAGTTCCCGCTGCAAGCGCTCCCGTTCGCTGATGTATTTCTGGAATACCGGTGCGATGTCCTCATAATCGGTAATCGTATCGGGGGTGAATTGAGATACGATACCGGCGGCATAAACACCGCCGAACACCGATGCAATGATAATACCTTCGGAGATAAAGTAATCGTTCCCCGACATAATAAGTGCAGTTGCCGCTACCGCAACCGAAAAGGTGAGCATTGCGAAATAAGCCGACACCACATCGAAACGGTATAATATCCACACGAAAAATAATCCGTACAGCGATGCAATGAGGATACCGCTTACTGGCGGGAATGTGGGGGATGTAAATCTCCAATCTCCGATACCATATATTAACGCAGCTATAATAATAAGAACGGCGACAGTTGAGATTCGCTGGCGAAGGTATGAAACGAGAAAGAGAAGCATCATACAGAAACCGATCAATTCCAGCAGGAATTCATGAAGCATGATCTTCAGTGCCGTGTACGGGGGAGAGAAGGTCCCAAGCGGATTGTCATTTAACCAGGTGTACCACACCGGATGGACAACGTCGACGATACGAATGATTATCAATGATGCGGAAAACACAGCGATACCGTATGTGATCCCGCGTATATAACTTTTACCGGCAGTCGAGTGAAAAATGTAACCGTTCGTGACAAGATCGAAAGGGATGAACTTTTCTTTCCAGGTATTTCTTCCAATGGCCTCACTCACGACTACGATAAATACTATAAAAAGGCCGACAAACAATGGAAAGAGAAGCAACGGTATCAGCGTTTCCCATCTCAATTGGGGATGGACGTACTGAATATAATAGTATATACTAAAAAGAAATGCAACTATGATCCCTATTAAGACTCCGTTCTTGAAACCGATTTCCTGCGACCGAAATCGTATTACACCGATCACGAGCATCATTATTGCTATGATAACGTACAGGATCGACGATGAGATAATGCTGATCGCGCCTTGTGTAGACGTCGGTCCCGTCAAAGCGGGATCCATGTCGAATTCTAAATTATACTGTGAAATGATCGAACCGGCTACGTCTACCTGAATTGTATAGGGGGGAGAGTGAGTTCCCTGAGTACTCTCCCAGTGAAATATATGGTCGAGACGATTTTGACGCCCCACTTCCTCGTGAGATTGAAACAGAAGTGCATCCGGATCGTGTTGCGTGAATTGAATGAGGAAACCTTCTGCAATAACCCGTGCCGAAACTGCATCGATCCCCGCAATATAAACCGTATCGCTTATGTCTTTCTGGAGATGGGTAAGATTCCCGTGTCCGTCGTATTGTACCCGGATATCCGGTAACCGCCATTTCTCATCGCCATCTTCGGGCATACCGATTGTGACTCCGGGATTTGTCCACCTGATATTCCAATAGAATGCAGGGATGCTGTCCCTCAATAAGGTGTTTCCCTCAGATAACCCGTATTCCTGAAGTACGTATGTATGTAATGTTCGACTTACATTAATGCCGGTTGTTACTGTAAGGTCTGTCGTATGGACATTCAATGAATCGAGAAATGCGGCTGCTCGTTCTTCTATCTGCTTTTTTGGTACTGGTAAATACATCCCGCCGGTATGGTGAGTTATCGGATAAAGATACAGGATTATCACGACCGCGATAATAATAGTTCCGAAATGAAGAAGCAGAAAATTAGTTTTATTCATTTTTTATCGAGAACGAGAGAATATATGATTTTTCTGAAAAACTTATGTAAATGTATGTAATTTCAACCAGAATGTCTATTGATACGGCTATAAAATACCGATGTTGCATATATTGGAATTATTTTTGGATATTCGTGTGTTATATGATATGTCTATCGACAATATTCTATTCCATATACATAATGCGGAGGTACATAAATTATGAGATCGATTCCACTTATTACATTGCTCGTTCTGGGGTTCATGGTGTTCGGCTGCGGCGAGGAACCGGATGCAATACTCGATCAAGTGGGGGTATTAGTTGTTTTAAACAAATCCGATGATACTGCGTATCTTCTCGACCGGGAATCGGGCGAGCGCTATGCAAGTATTCCTACCGGCTATCAGCCGCACGAAGTAGCGATATCACCCGACGGCAGAACGGCGGTCGTCACCAATTACGGAACACGCAATGAACCGGGCAACTCGCTTACCGTTATCGACGTCGCGCGGGCGGAACAGGTGAAAGAGATCAGCCTGCTTGAATACACCATGCCGCACGGGATACAGTTTCTCGATGAAAATCGCGTGATCGTTACCACCGAGGGAAATCAAACGGTAGTCA
>PWJF01000063.1 GCA_003560935.1 Ignavibacteriales bacterium | reverse complement strand
CGGCAGATCAAAAGAAATTATTATACGCGAGCAGAAACAGATACGGTATCGTGGATGTCCGTACGGGTGTTAATGTTGGAGAGGGGTTGGTGAACACGGGTGATATGCAGATACATCTCAATCCGCGCGCGGAGTGGGAGCAGATATTCCACGACGTATGGCGCTTGCAGCGCGACTTCTTCTACGATCCCGATATGCACGGTGTGGATTGGCCGCGTATGCGTGAGAAATATGCGGAGCTGCTGCCGTATGTCGCTCACCGTTACGACTTGACGTATGTTGTGGGTGAGTTGATCAGCGAACTCGGCGCGGGCCACGCGTACAAAACCGGCGGCGACTTGCCCGACGTCGAAGCGGTGAAGACCGGTTTGCTCGGAGCCGAATTCGAGCTGGATGAGAACAGCGGCTATTACAGGATCAAAAAGATATACGAAGGCGAGAACTGGAAGTCGAACCGCCGCTCGCCGTTGACCGAACCCGGCATCGACGTTCGCGTGGGAGAATATATCATTGCAATCGACGGCGAGGAGCTTCGCGCACCGAAGACACCGTATAAATTTCTGGTTAACAAAGCCGACCGGCTCGTCACGCTGAAAGTGAACGATCGACCGCGTTTGCAGGATGCACGTGAAGTTACGGTAAAACCGGTCGAATCCGAAACACAGCTTGTCTATTATAACTGGGTTGAAAATAACCGTCGATATGTAAACGAAAAAACCGACGGACGGGTAGGCTATGTTCATCTTCCGAACATGAGTCTTGAAGGATTACAGGAGTTCGTTAAATACTTTTACCCGCAAATCCGGAAAGAGGGTCTCATCGTCGACGTCCGTTACAACGGCGGCGGTTTTGTATCGCAGATGATACTGGAGCGGCTGCGCCGGGTGCTGGCGGGAATGGGTATTTCGCGCGAGGGAAGTCCGAGCACTTATCCGTCACAGGTGTTTCACGGACCGATGGTGACGCTGCTGAATATGTATTCGGCGTCTGACGGCGATTACTTCCCGTACTTCTTCCGCGAGTTCGGCCTCGGACCGCTCATCGGAACGCGGTCGTGGGGAGGTGTTATCGGTATACGCGGTACGCATACGGGGTTAGTTGACGGCGGTGCGGTAACTCAACCTGAGTTCTCGTCCTATAGTCTTGAGCGTGAATGGCACATGGAGAATGTCGGTGTTGTACCGGATATTGTAGTTGATAACAAACCGTACGACGAAATCCGCGGTATCGATGCGCAGCTTGACCGGGCGATAGAAGAAGTAGTGCGGTTAATGGAAGAGAAGGACACCGAGCTGCCTCCGCCGCCGGATAAGGGACCGGTGCGGTGATTGTTAAGTGATGTATTGTTCAGACCTGACAGGTTTAGCAAACCTGTCAGGTCTAACAGCTGCTTTACTATTGCTCTCTATACCGTTCATACACAACCTTACCGCCGATAATAGTATACACCACTTCGGCATCGAGTATTTCCTCATCGGGTACAGCCATGATATCTTTCGATAGAATGACGATATCCGCCAGTTTACCCGGTGTAATCGATCCTTTACGATCTTCTTCAAAAGCAGCATATGCGGCATCGATCGTATAAGAACGGAGGGCTTCTTCGCGCGACATACGCTGTTCGGGATAGAAATAAGATCCGTCATCCATCCGGCGGGTTACCGATGCATAAAAACTAAGTATCGGGTTTACGTCTTCGACCGGGGCATCGGTGCCGTTGACGATAACAGCGTCGTTGTCGAGTAAACTTCTCCAGGCGTAAGCGCCCTCGCGTGCGCGCCGGTCGCCAAGCCGTTGGACTACCCATGGGCCGTCGGATGTACAATGAATTCCCTGCATCGATGCGATGACACCGAGTTCGCCGAACCGTGGTATATCGTCGGGATGTAAATGTTGTGCATGTTCAACCCGCCAGCGAAGGTCGGTTTTTTCGGGATGTTCAGAAAAAATTCTTTCATAAATGTTCAGCGTCTCGCGATTGCCGCGGTCACCGATCGCATGAATACACAGTTGAAAATCGTATTCCATTGCCAGTCGTGCGGTCTCTTCCAGATACTCGAGTGGTGTTGTGTTGAAACCCGAAGCGTCAGGAAGATCGGCGTACGGTTCCAATAACCACGCGCCGTGCGTTCCGAGTGCGCCGTCGATCGCTCTTTTTATCGCACGCACCGTGAGGAATTCGTTCGTCTCATCCGTTATCCGGTAGCCGGCGATGCGATCTGCAAGTTTGTCGTTCGGTTCACGGATCATGACCCAGAGTCGAACGCCGAGCGTTTCGTCTTCTGCCCGTTCCCGAAATACGTCAATCGCATCGAACGATGATCCGGCATCCTGAAAACTTGTGATACCTTTTGAGATAACTTCCCGGGTTGCAAGATCGATTTGTTCGTTTATATCCGGATCCCATAGCTCCAATACCGAAGAGAGAAGTCCTTGCGCGGTTTGCCTGAAGGCACCGGTGGGGTTACCGCCGGTGTCGCGAACAATCTCACCGCCGCGCGGATCGGGGGTTTCTTTCGTAATTCCAGCCATCTCCATCGCCTTTGCATTTGCAAATGTCATATGGCCGCTTGCATGAGTGAGTATTACCGGATTATCCGGTGAGATTTCACTCAACGAATGATGAACCGGGAGTCCCTGCACGTTTGGTTCCGGTATTTCGTCCCACTTTTCCTGATGCCAACCCCGGCCCCGGATTAATTCGCCCGGATCTGCCTTTTGTACGGCATCTGCTACCATTGTAATAATTACATTCCATGATCGCATATCCATTAAATTTAGCTGCATCATTGCATTGCCGATGCCGAGAAAGTGTCCGTGTCCTTCGATGAACCCCGGAATGGCAGGTTGTCCGCCGAGGTCTATAGCCCGCGTCCTTCTGCCGATGTATCCATAGATCTCTTCGTTTGAACCGACGGCGATGATGGTATCGCCTTTCACCGCGACAGCGCGTGCCTCGGGAAGGTGTTCGTCCATTGTTATAATCCTGCCGTTCAAGAGAACAAGGTCTGCAGTATCGTCGGGTGCACAGCCGGACATGATAAAAACAACGGAAATTATGAATAGTAGTGTTTTCATAGTGCGGTACCTTTTTGTCTGTGAATGAAGACGGAGTAGAAAATGTATCCGTTATTATAAAGAAATGCTTTCATACATTCAATTGTTTTTTAATTGTTGTTTAATCACTGGAGCGGAGCGGAAGTAATCAATGACCCCGGCGTTTTTTGTCGCGGAAATTAATCTTAGCCTTTTAGATTAAGAATACCTATATTAAAAACTCTATCAATACGATAACTGACCGGACAAAAAGGAGACTTATTCCATGAAAACATGGCATTGTTTTATTATCTATTGTCTTTTACTTATATCGATTCCGGTGTATGCTCAGCAATCGATTGTCGCAATTGTTGGAGGAACTCTCATAAACACCGACGGATCGGCGCCGCTGGAAAATTCGGTTATCATTATTGAAGATTCTGTTATATCGGCTATTGGTAAGAGAGGTGATGTACCGGTACCGGATAATGCGCATGTTATTGATGCCGAAGGCAAATGGATCATCCCCGGTCTGATAGACACACATGTTCATTTCTTTCAATCGGGTGGATTATATACGCGTCCCGATATAATTGACTTACGTAAAATAGTCCCGTATGAGGAAGAAGAGCTTGTGTGGATTCGCGATAATCTGGACGATACATTCGCCCGGTATCTTCGGAGCGGGGTGACATCGGTTGTCGATATGGGGGGACCTATGTGGAATTTCGACGTAAGGAGACAGGCATCGGAACGGAAGGCGGCGCCGCGTGTTTTCGTTGCAGGACCGTTGATTTCAACATACCAGCCCGACGCGCTTACCACCGATGATCCCCCGATAATTGAAGTAGATTCGCCGGAAGAAGCGCGTGAGCTTGTCCGGAAGCAAGCCGGACATAATCCCGATTTCATAAAGATATGGTATATAGTTACACGGGGAAGAAGCGTAGAAGATTCTTTTCCGATAGTCGAAGCTGTAGTCGATGAAAGCCGGCAGTATGATATTCCGGTTTCTGTCCACGCAACACAACTTGAGACTGCACGGGCTGCAATAAAAGCGGGCGCGGACATATTAGTTCACAGCGTTACGGACCGGGTTGTTGATGAAGATTTTATATCGCTTCTCAGGGAATACAATGTGATATATACGCCGACACTTACCGTGTTCGAACGCTATCCTCAAGTTTTTAATCAGCAGGTCAATCTCACGATTCCCGAATCCCGCTATGCGCATCCAGATATTATTGCAAGTCTGTCCCATCT
>PWJF01000096.1 GCA_003560935.1 Ignavibacteriales bacterium | reverse complement strand
TGATGGTATCCGGATATCGATTTTTGCAGATTCAAATATGCCCAGCCGGTTCAAATTTCGTTCGCTTCGGGTTCGATTCGCGAGACTATAGACCTCACCGGTTTCATACTCGAGCATCCGGTAAATGATCGAAGGATCTATTCTGTAGCCGCGCTCTTCCTCGATATTAATCTGAATGTCACCGAACGAAAACCGGTCGCCGGGTTCGAAACTCATCGCCACGAACGCTTCCGGCTCAATCCGGGAATAGCGGACATTCACATTTTCAATAGCCGCCTTCGGATAGCCGTTATTATACAGGATATCGAGAATACGCTGGTACTCGCGTTCAACACGATCAACCTGATAGGGGTTACCCGCTTCTAATTCCGGGTTCTGGTAAATCTTATGAAGAACCAGCGAGCCGATAGTATCGAGGCCATGATAATCGACATTCTGTATCAACCAGCGCTTCCCCTCGTCGATCTCGAATGTAATTCTCACACGTCTTCGATCGAAATTAATTGCAAGAGATGTGTCGACAGACACGGCAAAAAACCCGTGACCTTCGTAAAAGTTTTTCACACGGGTACGGTCTTCCGCCGACTGATACACATCGAAGTAATTCGGCGGTCTTCCGAGTTTATCGCTTACTCTGGTATTCAACCAGCTTACAAACAGCGAGGGCGATTTTTCGGCTTCAACAACATCACGCAGTACGCCGTCGGAAAAGGATTTATTACCGTCGAACCGGACGTCTCGAATGGTGAATTCATCTTCGGCATAGATGTAGATATCTTGCGCCGTTGCCGGGATATAAAGAGCAACAAGCATGATACATACGGTAAGACAAAAGGCGAGGGAAGAACACACAACAGTTTGCTTTCCCCGGGACTGGCAAATACTATTCCGGTTACAATTATTATTAACGGCGTAAATTCGGGTTGGCATATCTTCGAGCTATCCTTCCATATGATCGCATACTCATTCAATCGCACACAGCTCGTGAATATTGACTAAAATTTATAATTCGGTATCATCTTCGAAGAAGAAATCTTCATCGGTCGGATAATCCGGCCATATTTCTTCAATGCTCTCGTATGGTTCTTCGGTATCTTCAAGTTCCTGTAGATTCTCTATGACTTCTACCGGTGCACCGGTCCGTATTGCATAGTCTATAAGTTCATCTTTCGTTGCGGGCCACGGAGCGTCTTCAAGATATGATGCTAACTCCATTGTCCAAATCATTCACAAACCCTCCTTAATAATCTGTACTTCAACATCGTTTTTGCAATTTGTCGTAATATACATGTTTCTTGCAACAAAAAAAACCACTGATTGAAATCTACAATCAGTGGCCGGCGAAAATTCAACATTTTTTATAACAACGATCGGCACGTTACCTTCGCATTTTTATGTCATCGGCAAAATCCCGCATTGCATTGTGGTAATCGATATTATCGAAGAAATAATCAATGGGATTTTGTTTTACCCCATTATGGATTACCTCATAATGCAAATGCGGTCCGCTCACGAGTCCCGAACGGCCACTTAAGGCAATCACATCACCCCGCTTCACTCTGGTACCCCGGTTTACCTTTATTGTGGATGATAAATGGGCATACAACGTCTTATACCCATATCCATGGTTAATGACAATCATTCTCCCGTAACCGCCGTTTGTCCGTCCGGCTAATTCAACCACTCCGTCTGCGGTCGCGTACACAGGAGTACCGACATCACAGGCGATATCCAAACCCTCATGTACGTGCATCACACCCAGCACGGGGTGCCTGCGCCGTCCGAAACCGTTCGGATTATAGCGTCCATCTGCCGGTTTAATTGCAGGCAGATGACGGAAGAATTGCTCATTCGTTTCGTATTTCTTCTCTACCTCTGCAAACGAAACTCGCTGCATCTGAAGTTCCCGCTCGAGACGTTCGAGCCAGCGATGAGTCCGGTTCAGGAGTTCCCGTGAGTTTCCGGCGGCTATTCCGAAATCATAACTTGCACCACCGACACCGGCTCTCCGTGTATCCTCGTCTATTGTCGGCAAATCTACAAATAATCGTAACTCGGTATCGCGTGCAGCAAACTCCTCCAGAGTCAGTTCAACCTGATTCAATTTTCCTTCGAACGACTTTACCTGTTCGCGCAATATCTTATTCTCGGTCTCGATAAATGCTGCCCGACGGTATCCGAGATCAAGGATATTGTAGTAAACATGATTAGCTATGAGAATTGTACAAAGTGCAAAGATTAGTGATCCGAAAAACAGTGTGAATCCTTTGAAGCGATAGCCGGGAATCTCTCTAAACTTACCGGTTTCATGGGAATAATAAAACAGCTTGTCCTTCTTTTTCATGCTTCCGGTTCATTTTGTGATTATTTCTTCTGAATTATTCCCCCCTTGGAATAGATAAATTTAAATGATTAAAAAACAGATACTTGCCGAAGATAATAAAAAGCCGGACATTTGTCAAGGAAAATTATAATGTTTTCACAGATAAAGGCCTTTTATACTCCGATTGTATCAAAAAGGGGGTATCCTTTATAATACTACAGCAAAAAGTATGCCTTTATGTATAAGGAACAGCTCCGTAAACCATTAATGAACGGCTGCAGATGACGAATATTGCCGTTCACATACACAATAGTTGTCAGTATTTATTCGAAATCATGCTCAAAATAATCAATTACGCGGTTTTTCATCTTCGATTTTTCTGATATGGTATCCTCGAGGCGTGACTGGAATTCTTTTGCAGCATCGTATCCATAGTGTTTCAAAAGATAATTAAGTGCAATCACCTCGGCAATAACCGTTACATTTTTACCGGGATATATCGGTAATTTCACCTTGGGTAACTCCACCTCAAGCACCGTCATCGTCAAATTGTCGAGCCCGGTTCGGGTATATTCCTGTGATTTATCCCAATCCTCGAGTTCGACAATTACTTCCACTCTCTTTTGAAACCGTATAGCCCTGATACCGAACATACTTCGGACATCAAGGAGACCGAGGCCCCGGATTTCCATAAAGTGCTTTACCAGATCCGTTCCCGCTCCCATCAGGATACCCTCCCCTTTGCGCGTCACGACAACAACATCATCGGCAACGAGCCGGTGACCGCGCTCAACGAGGTCGAGAGCAATCTCACTTTTCCCGATCCCCGATCTGCCGGTCAACAGCACACCGATGCCGTACACATCCACGAACGATCCGTGAATCACCGTCTGTGATGCAAACTGATCGTCGAGAAAATCGCTTATGAAATATACAAGCTTTGTCGTGGCGAGCGGGGTTTGGAAAACAGGAACATTATTTTTTATCGAAAGATCGAGCAGTTCGTTGTCTATCTGGTTGCTGTTGGTAATAATGATGCACGGTATGTCGAACTTCATAAGCGTCGAATATGCCTGCGTACGATTCCCGGGTGTGAGATGATTCAAATACCGTATCTCAGTGTTTCCCATGACCTGAACGCGATTATAGGTAAACAACTCGACATACCCGGCGAGCGCAAGACCCGGGCGGTGAATATTTTTATCCCGGATATGATTATCGAAACCTGCTTCACCGGTCAAGCACTTCAACTTCAACCTGTCCCGGTTTGAATTGAAAAGATATTCAACGGTAATATGGTCTTTTTGAATTTGCTGTTCTTTTTTGCTCATCTCACACCCGGAATTAATTCTCCCGATTATGTCGGGATCATTGATTAAAAAACAATTGTACACTTCATGGTTTGGCATTCACTTCGCGAACCATCTTTTTATCCTTTTCGCGGAGCTTATCTTTATATTTCTTCAACTGTCGTTCAAGTTTCTCGACAGACATATCGACCGATTTAAAGAAATCATCCGAATCGACTGCTGCAAATAATTTATATCCTTTGACCTTCAATGTCATCTCACAATGCTTCCGGCTGTTTTGCGGGCGTTCGTAATATAAGACTACCTCACAACTTATAATACCGTCAAAGAACTTCTCAAGCTTTTCCAATTCCTTGGTAATATGATCACGTATAGAATCGTGTATTTTAAAATGCCGTGCGGTTATTTGAATATGCATGGTGTATCTCCTTCCAATTGATGACACATTACTCTTATGCCCGCGGATGTTTTTCCTGATATATCCGCTTCAGGCGGTCCACGCTCACATGAGTATATATTTGCGTAGTCGATAGGTGCCGGTGACCCAGCAACTCCTGTACAGCTCTCAGATCTGCGCCGCGATCAAGAAGATGCGTGGCAAATGAATGCCGGATCACGTGCGGACTTTGTTTTTTTACTTCGGATACCATTGAAATATATTTTTCTACTA
>PWJF01000148.1 GCA_003560935.1 Ignavibacteriales bacterium | reverse complement strand
CCCTCGGTCATTCCCGCGCGGGGGGATTCGCTCAGAAATGTCCAGCTTATCGTGCTCATTCCCTTTGCAGCAATATCGTACAAAATTACAAACAATATGATAACGACAAACAATGCACAGGCGCCGAGTATCCCGAACCCGATGTATTGCTGTACACGTTTTTGTTTCATTTTCGATGCCACCTATACTTTTTAGTAAAGTGTTCGGAAGTAATGTTGACCGCAAGACTCATCAGGAAAAGCACAAGTCCGACTGCAAACAATCCGTAGTAATGAGTTGAGCCGAAGGGAACCTCTCCTAATTCAATGGCGATATTCGCCGTCATTGTTCGCACCGAATCGAAAAAACTTACGGGAAGTTGAAGCGCATTTCCGGTTGCCATAAGTACGGTCATCGTTTCACCGATTGCCCTGCCTACTCCGAGCATGACAGCGGCAACGATACCCGACGATGCGGCGGGGAGTGTTATTTTAATCAACGTGAGCCACCGGTTAACGCCGAGTGCGTACGATCCTTCCTTAAATTCTCTTGGTACCGACCTTATGGCATCCTCCGAAACACTGACGATGGTCGGTAGTGCCATCACCGCAAGCAGTATCGATCCGTTCAATGCATTTAATCCCGATGTTAAATTAAAGATATCGGCGATGAGAGGACCGAGAAATACGATTCCGAAGAAGCCGACGACTACCGACGGGATGCCCGCAAGAATTTCAACGATAGGTTTTAAGGTTTCACGAATGTAGGCCGGTGCTATTTCCGATATGTATGCTGCGGTGCCGATTCCGAGCGGAACTGCTATGATCATTGCACCGATCGTAACCATAACGGTACTTGTTACCAATGTGAGTATGCCATAAGACGGTTCGGCAAATGCGGACGGATTCCAACGTGCACTGAGAAAAAATTGGGCGATTGACACATCGGTAAAGGTCTGCAATCCGTTGATTGCGAGCATAATGAAAATACTGAACAGGATACCGATTGCCGATACGCCGGCTGTAAGAAAAAGATACCGGAAGAATGTATCGGTCAGGTGTCGTAGTTTCATTCAATAATTCCGAGTTCCCTGTTTTGCTGCATATATTGTTCGCCGACGGGATAGTAACCTGACTGCGCAACGACACGCTGTCCTTCTTCGCTTAATTCCCACCGGATGAATGCAAGCATATCTCCTCCGGGCATTCCGTTTGTATACTGGTACAGCGGTCTGCTAATCGGATACTTACCGGTCATGACGTTTTCCGAATCAAGCGGTGAGTATGCAGGTGATTCATCATCGGCAGCAACATCGACGACGTTAATTCTGCTGATCACGTTCCCCTCACTGTCGGCGATATAGCCGATGCCGACGTACCCGATTCCCGATCTATCGGAGCGGATTGCTTCCACGATCTGTGCCGTGCCGTTCATGTTGCGCATTGCACGGGAATAATCAGCTTGCACAATATGTTCACGGAAGTATATATACGTTCCCGAGTTGCTCTGCCGCCCGTACAATGTAATATTCATATCCGGACCGTCGACATCCCTCCAGTTTGTTATTTCACCGCGATATATTTTGGATATCTGATCGATTGTGAGCGAAGTAACAGGGTTGGATTCGTGCGTGATAATCGCAAGCCCGTCCGTAGCAAAGACTATCGCGAGCGGTTCAACTCCACGGCGTTCTGCCTGTTCAATTTCTGATACACTCATCGGCCGAGAGGAGTTTGCTATATCGGTTTGCCCGTTGATGATTGCGGCAATGCCCGTACCCGAGCCCCCGCCGGTCACCGCGATTCGTACGTTGGGATTCTTCTCCATAAAAGTCTCTGCGAGACTTTGTACGAGATTGACTTCGGTGTCGGAACCGTTTATCTGAATGCGTTTTCGTGCATCCCTCTCTTCACCAGAACCGCAGCCCGCAAAAAGGACAAATATCAATAATGCACTAAATAAGCCTGATATTTTCAAATACATAAATTTCCTTATTATTTTATTTTGATTTTTACTCAGTACTCCAGCTTATAAAATTACCCGTTTATGTTTTGACAAGCAATGAATACCTGTTATAATATTGTTAATTCAATGTTAAGAAATTGTTAAGTTCGATTTGAAATTTAATATATGTTATCATTGCTGTCCAGGATAGAATCAGAACAGTAAAATATCCAGTAAAATAATGGAATTACGCTGTTTTTAGTATTCATACACGATCAGCGCTGTATAATTAACAATAATTTGGAAAAAATACCCGAAATCTTATATTTTAGGGATAATCGCTCAGGAGATGGGATGGGACTGGCTTCTCGATGAACTGGATGCCCGGGAAGAGAGTGAGATACCCGACGAGGACGATTATAAAATGGACGATATTCTTGACGATGAGGAGGATGAGGGGGAAGGATGGAAAAAATCCACCGGATATGAAACGTACGAATTCGACTCCGTAAAAAACCTTCCCGTTTATAAAAAGTCGTTTCAATACGGTCTCGATGCGGTGAGACTCGTCGGCGAAATCGCGAAAAAACGACAGGATGCGGTGTTATCTAATTTTGTGGAAGGGGCGACCGTACCCGGGGCAAAGATATCGGGAGGATTTGCAATGGGATTCGATATGCACAGCCTCGGCGGTAATATAGCAAATTGCAAGCGGGGTCTTGCCGCGGCAAGAAGGGCGTTAAATGCACTGGATATAATGCTGGAAGAAGGAATCATCGATCGAAAGGTCCATGCCGACTTCTACCAACGCGGTAAAGAAGTAAGGGACGAGCTTGAGGAGTATATTATCGAGCTTCGCCGGCGATTTGAGAGGGGGATAGAGTAAAGACATTTTCCAATCAAACCATTGAGTACACATATAACGTTGAACGCCTGAACGTGGGGGATGGGGCAAATTTCAAAAATATATCGATTTCCTCCACGTTACAGGGCGTCCAATAGAATAATTTTTTTACCGCACAACCAACATCCTCTTTATGGTTTCAAAACCTTCTACACTGAGTTTATAGAAATAGGTTCCGGATGACAATCCTGCGGCGTCGAACGTTGCCTGATACGTTCCCGGCTGCAATTCTTGATCGACGATTGTGCGGACTTCGCGGCCAAGTTGATCGAAGACCGTTATCTTAACGGAACTCTGTTTGGGTACCGTGTATTCGATTACAGTCGTCGGGTTGAATGGATTCGGGAAGTTTTGTTCGAGTTTAAAACCTTCAGGAACAGTGGGATCAACCGTCCGCACGCTGGTTACCGTCGAGTAATCGGCGAGCTGCGGATTATACTCTGCCCACGGAAGATCCCATCGATCGCCGTTGGGCTCAAATGCACCGATATACGATACCGGAGTGAAGAACGGGTCCTGTAATTTTGCGTGAGTAAAATCGGCACCGGTTTCTGCCGGAGATCCGGCACTCGGTACCGGGTTCGGGTTGGCGATGTTGAACGGCTCTTCAAGCATGACTTCCGCCGATGTTTCGAAATAATGATTATTCCATCCTTCGGTTAAGAACCATTGCATTGCGTCGAACCCGTCGGCATTCGAAGTAATCCCTCCCTGTGCAACGATTGTATTTTGTATTGCGAGAGCACCTTTCTCTGCATCGTCTTTAACACTCGCTCCATCCAACAGGATACCCGTCGGCCATCCCATAATGATGCTGTTGAATACCGAGGTCTGTGTTGCACGGCGGAAATGTCCGCCGCGTCTGAAATTCTGATGCCCAAACGCCGTGGGTGTGGACTTCGGACCGATAACCGTCATATTGGAAAAAACGGGCGCCGTTCTCGGAAGCATATTCGGATCACCCGTCGGATTGCCGTCGGTTTCGAAACCATTGCTCCCGCTGATGTCGGCGATGTTCGGGTGCCGGATGCTTAATCCAAATTGTATTTTACCGCTGTATCCGAGGTCGGTGTCCCAATCGTCGTCTACGGTGCCGAGCGAAATTAAATACTTATGATTGTTTGTGCCGCCCCACCACTCAAACGAATCGTCGCCGTTGTAGCTGACCTGAAAATAATCGATGACCGTTCTGCTGCCAACGCCGGACATACTCAATCCGTTAATTTCGTTATCGGGAGCGAAAGCGATGCCGGAGTACTCGAGCCGCACGTACTTCATAACGCCGCTACTGTCATCGTCTATGGGATTATCGCCGCCGCCCGCAATGGTACCGGTGCCGCCTTCGATTTCGAATAAACCGTTTTCGGTATTCACAGAGGCATATCCTGCTATAATGATGCCACCCCAGTCGCCCGGTTCGCGGAATCCCGGCGGCTGCGGGCTTGTAAATACAATCGGAAATTGAGCCGTACCGACTGCGTTT
>PWJF01000065.1 GCA_003560935.1 Ignavibacteriales bacterium | reverse complement strand
TTATCCCCGCCGGAACGTGCGGACAGGCGAGCGGTGCAAACGATCTGATGCGCATCACCAAACGGGAACTTTTATACAAACGGCTTACCGAATATATAAACCTTCGCATCACAGGATGTCACGGGTATTGCGAATTGGAACCCTCGGTGCTCATCGAACCGTACAGAACGTTTTATCCAAAGGTAACTATCGACGGCATGGTGCATATTGTTGGCGCCGTGCATAAAGGCGAAGTCATTTCAGAGTTGCTATACACCGACCCCGATACCGGTGAACGCATCGAAAAGCAGGATGATATTCCGTTCTTTAAGAATCAATCGCGTTCCCTTCTATCACGCAATGAGAAAATAGACCCGATACGCATACTGCATTATATCGGTACCGGCGGATATACAGCGTTCGTTAAGGTGATCGAACAGGGAGATCCGCGTATGATCATCGAAGAGATTAAAGCGTCCGGTTTGCGGGGGCGCGGAGGCGCAGGTTTTCCGACAGGTAAAAAATGGGATTTCCTCTCCAATCAGAGAAATGGTCGGCGAAAATACCTTGTTTGCAATGCCGATGAAGGCGATCCCGGTGCATACATGGACAGGAGCCTGCTTGAAGGAAATCCACACAGTATAATAGAGGGAATGCTTATAGGTGCGTATGCTACCGGCGCTACGGACGGTATTATTTATGTCCGCAATGAATACCCCCTTGCGATCAAGCATCTCATCATCGCAATCCGGCGTGCATATGAGACCGGACTGCTTGGTAACGATATTCTCGGAAGCGGATTCTCGTTTGATCTGGATATTGCAAAAGGCGCCGGTGCGTTCGTGTGTGGTGAAGAAACGGCGCTCATTAAATCGATCGAAGGCAAAATGGGTGAACCACGCCAGCGTCCTCCGTTCCCCGTCGAAAGAGGAATAAACGGTAAACCGACTGCAATCAACAACGTTGAGACGTGGGCGAACATACCGGTAATAATTGAACACGGTGCGAAGAAATTTGCAGAGACCGGTACAGATAATAATTCCGGAACAAAAATTTTCAGTCTTGTCGGTAAAGTGCAGAACACGGGACTTGTGGAAGTGCCGATGGGCATGACCCTCAAAGACATTATCTTCGGTATCGGCGGCGGATCGCCGGGAAGAGGAAAGATCAAAGCGGTGCAAACCGGAGGACCGTCGGGCGGCTGCATCCCCGTATCGAAGTTCGATTTGCCGATAGATTACGACAGTCTTGCACAAGCCGGCTCCATCATGGGTTCCGGCGGCATGATCGTGATGGATGATCGTACTTGTATGGTGGATGTCGCCAAGTACTATACGCGATTCCTCAAGGATGAATCGTGCGGGAAGTGTTTTACATGCAGGGAGGGGATCCGGCGGATGCACGAATTGCTTGACGATATTTCAACGGGCAATGCAACCCCCGAGACGTTATCGCTGCTGAAAGAACTTGCCGCTGTTGTAAAAGGTACCACGATGTGCGGACTCGGGCAGACCGCTTCGAATCCGGTGTTATCGACGATACATTATTTTGAGAACGAGTACCTCGAACATATTAACGATAAACGATGCAGTGCGTATGTGTGCAAGGATCTCACCGGTGCACCGTGTTATTCCTCATGTCCTCTCGGTACCGAGGCGTGGCGGTATGTTGCCCACATCGCCCGTGGTGAATATGATGAAGCGTACCGGGCTATTCGTGAAGCGAATCCGTTCCCGTCGGTTTGTGCGCGGGTGTGCAGTCATCCGTGTGAAGAAGTGTGCCGGGCGGGACTGGGGGGCGGAGAACCGGTAGCGATACGGGCGCTCAAGCGGTTCGTTACCGATACGATCGATCCGTCTTCGTATAGACCCGTCAGAAAATACGATAACGGTCGTCCTCAAAAAATTGCCGTCGTCGGTTCGGGTCCTGCCGGACTTACCGCAGCACATTATCTTTCACTTAAAGGGTATAAGGTAACTCTTTTTGAAAAAGAAGAACAACCGGGCGGTATGTTAAGCAGCGGCATTCCCGAATACCGTCTGCCGCGCGAGACTTTGAAGAAAGAAATAGATTCACTTCTCGATGAGAATATCGAATTAAAATGCGGTGCTGCTATCGGATACGATTTTACAATAGATGATCTGTTCGGTCGAGGTTATGATGCGGTATTCCTTGCGATGGGTGCGCATAAAAGCAAACTGTTGAATATCGAGGGGGAGGATCTCGACGGCGTGTATCCGGCTATTGAATTTTTAAAGTCGTTCAATCTGCGAGGTGAGAGTTTAGCGAAGGGTCGAGTCGGTGTTATCGGCGGAGGCGATTCGGCTGTTGATGCTGCGCGGGTGTCGCTGCGGGAAGAAGGAGTGGAAAGCGTCACGATGTTGTATCGCAGATCGAGATCCGAAATGCCCGCACTGCACCACGAAGTTGATGCAGCGATAGAGGAGGGAGTTGAACTTGTCACGATGGTCTCTCCCGTTAAGATCCATTCGAAAAAAGGAAAGCTTGCCGGCGCTGAAGTTATAAAAAACAAACCCGGCGACGTGGATGAATCGGGAAGAAAGAAACCGGTCCCCGTTCCCGGCTCGGAATATTTCATCCCCTTCGATACGCTTATCGTTACCATCGGCGATACACCCGACGTCGATTATATAGCTTCGATGGGTATACAGGTAAGCAAATGGGGAACTTTGGAAATCAATGAACAAACGCTTATGACAAACAAACCGGGAGTATTTGCAGGGGGGGATGTGGTTACCGGTCCGAATACCGTCGTTGAGGCAATCGCGCACGGTAAGAAAGCCGCCGTTATGATCGACCGGTACGTGAACGGTGAAGAATTGAAACAGCCGGAAGCACGGCGTATACCTTCGGTCTATGTACCTCCCTTTGAACTGACCGAAGAAGACGCAGAGGAACAGGAAAACAAACGGATCGATCTCCCGACAATCCCGGTGTATGAACGGAAGAGAGGTCTTGCTGAAGTGGAATTAACGCTAATGGAGGAACAGGCACTGTATGAAGCAAGACGCTGTTTGCGGTGTGATTTGGAATTTACATGTGAAGTGTAACGCGACTCGCCGAGTCGCGGTGTGGATGAAAGAAGTAAGTAGATACTAAAAACACACACCCCTAACCCCTCTTAATAGAGGGGAACCCCGCCACAGGCCACCTTGGCGGCAAGCGTGAGGGACTCCCCTCTAACAAGAGGGGCCGGGGCTGTGTACCTTGATGAGATGATAAAACTTTGAAAATATAACAAACATCACCATGATAAATCTAAAAATAAACAATCTCCCCGTAACCGTCGACAAAGGCACAACCCTCCTCGAAGCGATCAGGTTTTTAGGATTTACCATTCCGACGTTGTGTCATATGGAAGGATTGTCGCCGTTAGGTGCGTGCCGGCTTTGTGTCGTTGAGATCGGGGACGGAAATAACAACAAACTCGTCTCATCCTGCACATATCCCGCTCAGGAAGGACTAACCGTACGCACGTCATCGACCCGGGTTATGACTGCACGAAAGATGATCATCGAATTGTTGCTCGCAACCGCTCCCCAATCGAAGACCATTCAGGATATTGCGGCGAAGTACGATGTACGCCGGCAGCGGTTCAGGCAGCGATACGAATCCTGCATCCTGTGCGGATTGTGCGTGAGGATGTGCGAAGAACAGATGATGGCAAAGGCGATCGGTTTCAGAGGACGCGGCGATCGCAGGAGCATCGGTACGCCGTTCGATGTCAAATCGGAAAAATGCAGACTGTGCGGCGGCTGCATGTATGTCTGTCCGGCATGCGAACTCCGCTGCACATACAACGAACCCGACAAAGCGGTATGCGGCAGCTGCGCGAATATAAGTCCGCCCTGTTTAATCTATCACGATGATATGATGTGTTATATGGATCCGTGCGCCGCGTGTGAAATTCAGAAACTATGAGAGAAAAATTGATAATAAATACGGAATGAGTTTAGCCACGGATTTCACGGATAAAAATTTTAAAAACAAAATCCGTGCAATCCGTGGCTCTCAACACGAAGTATTATTTTTACGAATCCAATGTAAGGAAATAAGACCATGTCATTCTCAAGAATAAACTCATCGGCGGCAACGCTTACGAAGAACAGAACCGAAGAATCCATCACGCCCTCATCCGGTATGTGCGTGACGTGTGTCGACGGCTGCATCGGCATGTGTGAGATCGGGAAATCTGCATACCGCGGTCATGAAGTAATTTATCCGCAGCCGTTCGGTGTTATCACTACGGCGGCGGAGAAAAGATATCCCGTCGATTATTCGCATTTTAATATCATGGGATCTGCAACGGGGGCGTT
>PWJF01000465.1 GCA_003560935.1 Ignavibacteriales bacterium | reverse complement strand
CTCTTCCGATCTCCTATAACGACATACAACAGTACGATGTGCGAAGAGTGCCGGCGTAAATTATTCAGATGCTGCTTTAACGTAGCGACATCACCCCGCGCCGCGGGTCCGGTTATCGCAGCCGGTGCAGTCATCGAGCGGCTGTTTTCCAGACTCTGTCCCATTAATTTATAAAAGTGCTCGCGTCCCTCCTCACCGAGTCCGACCGCATCGATCATCTCTTCCACTACACCCGACAGTCCGACAAGACCGTTTGAAGCAAGCGTCGCCGTTGTATGATACATGACTTTTTGTTCGGGTTGGATGAGCAGCGGTTTCGCTCCGACATTCTTTACCATCTCCACTGCATAGTCCACCGCCTGTTGATCTCCTTCAAGGGTGACGGCAAAATCTTTCAGCGTAACACCGGTACTGTTTCGCGGCACCGTTTGCAATGGATGAAAGCTTGCAGCATACGCACCCTTTTTACGCATCGGGTCGAACAGGCGGCTCGATAACGCGCCCGACGTGTGGAAAAATATTTTCCCTTCGAACGACTGTCGTGCACCGGCACACCGCTTTATTTCATCCGATAGAACCTCATCGGTTAAACAAAAAAAGACGACATCGGATTTTTCGATCGTTGTTTCGTTGGAATCGTCGCCGTGTTGTTTATCCAATCGTTTTGCGAGATCGGTTGTGCGTTCCCGGCTCCTCCCGGATATGCCCGCTATCTCATAGCCCGCATCCCGCAATAAAACAGCAAGCGCCGTCCCGACGGCGCCTGTTCCGATTATTCCTATTGTTTTTTGTGTGGTAGTTGCTTTTGTCATATTATTTATTAACTCATCGATGCCGCAAGATATCCAACGACCGCGCTTTTATCTCCCGACACATCGCCCGAATTACAATAATACAGCACGGAGGATTTTTTGCAGCCGAGCAATTTCGATGCCTGCATAACGGCAACCATCGGTCCGCCGCCGCATGCTTCGACGCTGCGTTGCTCTAATCTCGTCATCAACTCGTCATGATCGTACCGTTCCACAGAATCTATCACCCCTTTATCGATAGTAACGGCACTCTCATACGGATAATAATGTGACAAATCGGTACTGGCTATTAAAAGTACATTTCTACGGTGAGCTACTTCGTCTAATTTCCGCGCAAGTTTATCGACAAATGAACGACTTTGATCTCCCATAACAACCGGTACAAACAGAAAATCACCAAAGATGAGTTGTAAAAACGGCAATTGAACTTCTATCGAGTGTTCTTCGATATGTCCCTCATCCGAAAGCACAATACGGTCATTCTCGTCGACCATATCGTCACGCAGCTCTTTATCGATAGCTACATCGCCGAGCGGTGTTCGATACGCCTCTCCGGGATACAGCGATATACCGCGGAAATATTTCCGGTGACTCGGACCGACTATAACCACCGCGTCATACTTCTTATCTTTAATTACGTTATAAGCGTACGCTGCGGTCTGCCCGGAATAAATAAATCCGGCGTGCGGAACGATAACCGCTCTTATATTCTCGTTTGTAATTTCTTCCGGTGCGGGCGCATCATGAAGAAAGGTTTCAACCGACTTTTTGAGTTCGGAAGCATTCCCGGAATAGAACATACCTGAGACTGCAGGCTGACGTATAGTTGCTCCTTTTCCAAACATATCAAATCCCTAAACTTTTTCCCCGATCGTCATATCATTAAACACGTCGGCAGTAAACGTAAATATCTTTGCCCCCGGATAATCCAAATGGAAATCGTGTATGCCTGCTTTCTTGCCTAACTGGAGTAAGAACGTCTCACGATCCCACTTATTCTCTACTGCTACCTGCGGCAGCAACAAACCGCGATGATGTTCACTCTCAAGATACAATCCATGTTCACCGATTATTACGGTTTGGTAATCCTCCAATGCTGCGAGAGGAGATAGTACGGATATCTCTATAACGGTATTATCCAGTTCCTCAGGTGACAGCGGGATAAACCGGGGATCCTGGGTAGCTGCTTTCACCGCAGAATCTATAACTGTTTCTGCAAGCGGGTGTTCGGATTCAGCATAGCCGATGCAACCGCGGAGCTGTCCATTAATCCGGAGCGTAACAAATACACCGCATTGATTGCTAAGATTTCCCTTGACGCTGAATTCCTCAACCGAAATTTTTCTTTCACGCAAATGTTCAGAAATTGCGATACGGGCAAGTTTTAGCAACTCTTTCCGTTCATCACCGGTCAGTAACATATCGATTAACCGCTAAACACATTATTATCTATAACTTATTAAGGTAACCAAAAAGGTAGTAACATTCAAGAATATGATTTCACGGGCCATTTGTTGATTATCGGTAATTCTCTTCGTAATTTAGTGACGAATATATAAAAATACGTGCCACTCTTACATATTACGAAACAACATGTCACTCATGGAATCCATCTCCGGTGTGCGTGGAATAGTCGGTTCTACGCTCACACCGGAAGTCATTGTCCGCTATGCTCACGCGTTTGCCGAGTTTTGTAACAAACAGCCGGTCGTTGTCGGTCGCGACGGACGTATTACGGGAAGAATACTCACCAACATCCTCGTATCCTCGCTCCTGGCAAAGGGATGCGACGTACGCGCGATCGGCATCTGTCCCACACCGACCGCGGCGCTCGAAACCGAACACTCCGATGCAGCAGGCGGCGTCATCGTAACGGCGAGTCACAATCCGATTGAGTGGAACGGATTGAAGTTTCTCAATTCCGACGGTATCTTCCTTGACGCCGATGAGAATATCGAACTGAGGAAACATTTCAAAGGACAATATACATACGCTTCGTGGAATAAAATCGGAACACATTCATCTGTCCCGGAGGCAATCGATAAGCACCTTGAAGCGGCTCTCGGAATGAAACATATCGATTCAGATGTAATCAGGCGGCGAAAATTCAAAGTAGTGATCGACTGCGTGAATGCCGCGGGCGGCGTTATCGTCCCGCAATTACTGGACCGTCTTGGATGTGAGGTGATACCATTACACTGCGACGTGAGCGGAGTGTTCGCTCATACACCTGAACCGCTCCCGGAAAATCTCACTCACCTGGCCGACACCGTCCGGAAGGAAAAAGCAGATCTCGGCATTGCGGTCGATCCCGATGTCGATCGTCTGGTTCTCATCGATGAAAACGGAAAGCCTGTCGGCGAAGAGTATTCAATCGCTGCGGCTGTGAGTTTCGTACTCTCTCATACACAAACATCGGAACGATATCGTCCCGTCGTCATCAATCTCTCTACAACGCGGGCAGTTGAAGATATTGCCGCTGGATACGGAACGCCGGTGATTCGTACGCCGGTCGGTGAAATCAATGTTGCAAAACGAATGCGTGAAGCGAAAGCGCTCATCGGCGGCGAAGGAAGCGGCGGCATTATTCATCCCGGTGTACACTACGGCAGGGATGCTATCGTCGGTATCGTGATCGTGCTGCAATACTTGACGGAATTCGGCAAACCTATGTCGGCGCTCAGGGCTTCGCTGCCGAATTACTTCATCAAGAAAGACAAGATTCAGGTGCGGAATGCCGATCCCGAAACTATTTTGGGATCCCTCGCCGATGCAAGCGGCGGAAATGGCACGATCAATACCGACGACGGTATACGGATCGATTACCCGGATTACTGGGTGCATTTCAGAAAATCAAATACCGAACCAATCATCCGTATCATTGCCGAGGCGCGTACCGCTGATGAAGCATCACATGTGGTACACAAATATAAATCTACCATTACAAATCTAATGAACATAGCCGGCGCATTGGGAACATAATTTATGATAATCGGAAAAGTAACAGGCACGTATGTATCGACACAAAAGAACGATCAACTTCACGATAAGAAGATTTTGATCGTACAACCCATAACTCCTGAGGGGAATCCATCGGGACGTGAAATACTTGCGGTCGATGTGGTCGATGCCGGCGTGGGCGATAAGGTTTTATTGATGAGCGAAGGAACATCGGCACGACAGATTTTAACGAACGATAAGATTCCGGTGCATACGGTTATTGTGGGAGTTGTCGATGATCTGGATGTAGTGGATTAATGTTGACTGTTTCCAGTTTACTGTTTACAGTTTTGGGTTTTCAAAATGGATCCAAAATCATTGCTTGCGTTATCAATGGTGCCGGGTGTTGGCAATCAACGCCTGCGCGCACTGCTCGATCATTTCGATGATCCTGCCGATGCATTCAGGGCTTCTCCCACCGAACTGAAGTCAATTCCCGCCATCGATTCACGAACCGCACGGGAAATAACCCGATTCAGTCCCGATAACAACGGCATTGATACTAT
>PWJF01000363.1 GCA_003560935.1 Ignavibacteriales bacterium | reverse complement strand
TGTATTCCTTCACGACGAACGTTCTCGGCTGGGGGTCGCCTTCGTCCGCGTTGTTTCATCCCGACATTCTCGCCCAGTATTTTCCGTGGTTCTCCGCGCTCGTCGGTCCGCTTCAGGCGGCGTTCTGGGAGGAATGTCTTTTCCGCGCCGTTCCGATCGCCGGTGCAGTCCTTCTCGGAAACCGGTACGGCGGAAGAATGTACTGGATCGCCGGCGCATTTATTCTTCAGGCGCTGATCTTCGGAGCCGCACATGCGAACTATCCGCAGCAGCCGTATTATGCACGGGCGGTCGAGCTGATCATTCCGTCGGTCATCTTCGGTCTGCTCTATTTTTATTTCGGACTCCTCCCTGCAATTCTGCTTCACTTCGGTTACAATCTCGTCTGGTTTTCGCTTCCGATTTTTGTTGCAGACGTTCCGGGGATCTGGATGGATCAATATTTCATTGTGCTTTTCGGTCTGATTCCTTTCTGGGTGATTCTCATACAGCGTTTAAGAAGAAGACGTCTGGCTGAAGTTCCGGATGAACACTATAATCGAAGCTGGCAGCCCCCTCCACCGGAACCGGAAATGCCCGCTGCCGGAGAAGTGAAACCGGAGCGCCCGGCTCTTTCACCTGTTGTACGCAACATTATTATCGCAGCAGGCGGTGCGGGACTCATTTTCTGGCTGATGCTTGCGGATTTCAGTACCCACGCTCCTCCGGTTGAGATAACCAGACCTTCCGCGGTTTCGGCTGCCGGAGGGGAGCTTGAGAAGCGTGAAGTGGAGCTTCCGGAGAACTGGAGGCCTCTGAGCCGCGTTTCCGCATCCATCGGTATGAACGACCGCTTCATCTGGCAGGAAGGTGGAGAGGAGGTGTATGCTTCCATGATGGGTGAATATATCAACCCTCCTCTCTGGTACGTCCGGCTTGTAACATTCGAAGGAGACGTTGCTGAACGTGCCGAAGAATACAGAGTGTATATCACCGGGCGCGACAGTGTTTACCGTTTCGCTCACATTCTTCCGGAAGGACGACCGGGTGAACGTCTCGATGAAGAGACCGCGCGGGCGATTGCCGATTCGTCGGTGAGGGAAGTGTACGGATTGAATCCGGATGAATTGAAGTTCATTTCAGCCGAATCGTCGAGTTTGCCCGGGCGAACCGACTGGACGTTCACCTATGCCGATACGGTCTTGTACCCGTTGGAAAAAGGGGAGGCACGGATCGAATTAAAAATTGCAGGGGACAGGGTTACGGATTCCCGGCGATACATTCACGTCCCCGAAGAGTGGACGCGGGAATATCGTGATAAGCAGACGGTCGCGATGGTGGTTGAAATAAGCTCCGTGATCGTGCTTGTCTTGTTGTACCTCGCCGGAATCGTGACCGCGATCGTCCGGTGGACGAGAGGAAAATTCAGCGTGCCGGCATTTTTTGCGGTGTTTTTACTATTCGTTATTTTGCTCGGGATCGAATTTCTCAACGCCTGGCAGACGTTAATTAGCAATTTCTCGACAGCACAACCGTTTATGAATCAGGTGGTTCTTTTTGGAGGTGTTACGATCGTCGGATACATTTTCATCAGCGGGGTCATGGGATTGCTTGCCGGACTGATTCATAGATGGGATCTGCCGGCATCGCCGGCTCACCGCGGCGGGGTCTGGGAGCATTCCGTCATTGCATTGTTCCTGGTGTTCTTTGTTCTAGGAATCGGACAGATCATGTCAGCGGTGTCGCCGTCGTTTGCACCGGTGTGGGGAGAGTACAGTCCGGCGGACGCGTCGATCCCGGTCATCTCAGCGGCACTGGGTCCGCTCGGGTCGTTCCTGATGTACACGCTGTTTTTACTCTTCATAGTGGCTGCCGTTGACAGTCTTACGGACGGATGGAGTAAGAGAAAAGTTCTTTTCGGGATTCTTCTCGTTCTGCTCGGACTGCCTCTTACCGGAATCTCGGGGGCTGAAAGTATTTCTTCGTGGGTTATCGCGGGAACCGGGACAGGATTACTGATATTGTTGTTCTATGTATTGGTACTGCGATCCCATCTTCCGCTTCTCATTCCGGTCGTTGGATTGTACGTAATTTTTGACGGACTCGCGTCTGCCGTCGATCCAGTCTTTCCCGGCGCCGTGACGGGATTTGTTTTATCGTCCGTGCTGATCGTGATCGCTGTGTGGTGGTGGCATGGGAAGTTTGCGGGTTGACTACGCTGAAGCTTCGTCAACCGGGGAGAAGAACGTTCCGCATCGAGCGGTGGATGCAACGGTTTTGTTAATTGCAGCAAAGCGGTATACCGATGTATCGGAACGGTCTGACAGAACTCAATGACAAGAAGATCATTCTACCGTCACCACACGGCCCTATCGTCAAATTATTGTCAACCGGGTAAAATAGATTATTGTCAATTCACTTGAAATAAAAAAGAGGGACTATCTCAGTATTAATATTGACAATACACTGAAAAGATGTGATATTTATTGTAATAAACCTCTGAAATTTATAACCCATGACCCTCACCAGAAATATCCTCCTCCTGATGTCCAAAAACCACTGGATGAAAAACCACGTCCCCCGTTGGAAATTCGTCCGCAGGGCGGTGCGGCGGTTTATGCCCGGCGAGACCATCGAAGCTGCGCTTGATGCCGCTGCGGGATACGAACGCGAAGGCATACCTGCAGTTTTTACCAAACTCGGAGAGAATATTACACAGATCGAACAGGCTGAACAGGTCCGCGATCATTATCTCGATGCGGTCGATAAAATAGCGGAGCGGAGACTTACTGCGGAAATATCCGTGAAACTCACGCAGCTCGGTTTCGATCATTCGGTGGATGCTTCCCGTGAGTATTGCAGAGAGATCGTCTGTAAGATCAAGAACAGACTTGGTAATGAGTTTTTCATCGATATGGAAGGGAGCGCGTATATACGGCGAACACTCGATCTGTATTTCCGGCTGAAAGATGAGTGGGACAATACGGGTTTATGCATTCAGGCATACTTACACCGTACGGAAGCCGATCTCGATGACTTGTTTAGTGTAAACGCCTCGCTCCGGCTGGTCAAAGGCGCGTACAAAGAACCCGCCGATATCGCGATTACATCAAAGAGAAAAGTTGATGAGAATTTCTTTGCCCTGTCGCAAAGAATGCTAACCCGGACGAAACATCACGGCACGCGAATGATCTACGCGACGCACGACGAAAAATTGATCGCGCGTATAATCGAAGAGGCAAAGATAATCGGACTTCCACGTGAACAATTGGAATTTCAGATGCTGTACGGCATTAAGACATCATTACAAAAACAACTCGCGCGGGACGGTTACAAGGTGCGTATGTTGATGGCATACGGCGAATCGTGGTACCCGTGGTATATGCGGCGGCTGGCCGAACGCCCGGCGAATGTTTGGTTTGTAATTAAGAATGTTGTAAAACAATGAAGAAACAATATGAATAAACTATCAGGAATATTCCCCCCTATCCCGACACCGCTTGTGAACGGCGAACTCGCCGTCGATAAACTTGAATTAAACATCTCGAAATGGAATCAAACCGGCTTGCGCGGCTATGTGGTTATGGGCTCGAACGGTGAAGCCGTATTCCTTACTCACAATGAAAAACTGAAACTAACCGAAGCGGTGAAGAAGCATGCGTCGCCGGGTAAGCTGCTCATTGCCGGAACGGGTTCGGAATCGATCAAAGAAACGATCTCGCTGACAAATGAGGTCGCCGGTCTCGGCGCCGATTACGCGCTTGTAGTCACGCCGTCGTATTACAAATCCGAGATGAATCACGAATCGTTCGTTACCTATTTTACCATGGTCGCCGATGCCGTGAAGATTCCGGTGATTCTGTATAACGTCCCGAAATTTACCGGCGTGGATATGCAGGCGGAGACCGTTGCGAAGCTTGCAGATCACCCGAACATTGCCGGAGTAAAAAACAGTACGGAGAATATACGGCAGCTGTTCGAATTCGCGACCTCGACACCCGATGACTTCGCCGTGTTGGCAGGAACTGCATCGGTATTGTATAACGGATTAACAAGTGGGGCAGCCGGCGGTATAGTTGCTCTTGCGAATATCGCCCCGGACGAATGCGTGCAAATATTAAGATTAGTTGAATCGGGCAAACTCCCCGAAGCGCTGACACTACAGCAGCGCATGATATCCGTTAACAACGCGGTCACCTCGCAATACGGGGTTGCGGGGTTAAAAGCTGCAATGGATATGCTCGGATATTTCGGCGGTGACCCCCGTGCGCCGTTGCTGCCGCTGGGAGAGAGGGAGAAGGAAGTTTTAAAACTCATCATTACGAAAGCCGGCTTGGTGTAATATAGAAT
>PWJF01000446.1 GCA_003560935.1 Ignavibacteriales bacterium | reverse complement strand
TTTCAAGAGCCTGCAGCGATTCCCCGCGGTCGGCGGTCAACCGTTCTATATCTCTTTCATTATCGCGCCATCGTTCGAGATCCCCCTCGGTCACGTCGTCAACCGCCGCAGCAGCTTCGCGCGCGTCGATCAGCTTTTCGAGCGTTTCGGTTCCCTTCTCATATCGTCGGCGCAGCCGGGCTTCACTTAAGGATTCGACACGGGTCGCGACCGCTTTGAGCCGGTCGGTAATCGCGACGATACGTTTCTCTACACGATCGAGATCTTGCGATTTGCATTCTGCCGTCAGTTCCCTGATCGCTTCGATAAGTCGACCGGCTTCCTCTATACGCCATTTCAGACGTTCATCGCCGACATCCCTGAATATCCCGGTAGCCGTGATATTCGCAATCGCGCGGAGCGAACGGATGACCGAATCGATGTAACGCGTGCGCAATCCGGTAAGGCGTTCCGTCACGCCGGTGTAAAAAGCCTGCTCGTTCGCTATCGAAAGATGGCTGTTGCGTATAATAAAGATATTGCTGCACTCACCGGGGGACAGATCGACAATGGAAAACAGCGTGCCGTCTTCGGGCAGCTTGTACTCCCGGCGATCGCGATCGGCGATGACAATATACCCTTCGGGCAATTCATCAACTCGCTGTATCGCGGTAAAATCCCGTTCTTTCGACGCCTTACCGAGAAGCACTTTTACCAGTGCATCAATCGTGATTGTTTTACCGTCCTCGTTATTTCCGTAGATTAAATTGAAATCCGAAAGGATTACTTTTCCGGTATCGTGCAGCGGACCGTATCGCCGTATACCATATTCGCGTATCCTCATTTGTTCGCCTCCATCATCGCGCGAATAGTTAATTCCCGGATCTGATGTCTCTTTTGTGTATCAAAGTCATACGAATCAAGCTTTTTTATAAACGACGAGAACAGATCGTCCGCAAGAATGTGCCGGATGTCGCGGAATTCATACCGGACATCTTCACAGTGCCCGCGAGTTGCGGCGGCAATTTGATCCACAAGCTCTTTCTCGCTGCGTCCGATGAGGTCTTTATTAAAATAACCACCCACCGTGAGCAGTACCTTTGCCTGCGGATGCAGGTTACTCAATCTCTCTTCAATATTAGTAGTGGGATCGGTGTTGTCAAGCGGATCGAGGATTGTGATAACCTCCTCGTAGTGAGGCGAGTGTAACAGATATTCGGCAGGAGGTTTCCCGGTCTCGAAGATATTAACTTTTCTCCTGCCGGTTTCGCGGCGTGTGATCGATACCGGCGAACCCGGATACACAAAATACCCGCCATCGGGCAACTGCCGGATATCGAAACGTGTGTGAAAATGTCCCGCGAGCACATAATCGATCTTCATATCTTTAAAAAATGAGAGACGAACGGGCATATACCCCGTCTCCTCTTCACCGCCGATATCGGATCGTTTGAACATTACATCGAGCAGTTCACCGTGATAGAGAAGAATGTTTGTATGATCCGGTGAAAGTCGTGTTTTTAACTCCTGCACGCGTTCAAGCACGCGGTGTTCGTCCATCGATTCGAATGCCATGCCGTAGAATGCGACATCCCCGATGATATGCGGCTCCAAATGATCGCCGAGCAGGACGGCATTGCTGCCGAAGTACATGTCGCTCAATAACCGCGCATCGTGATTTCCCGGTATGATTATCACCGGAAATTCATTCCCGGAAAAAAGTACACGTATTGCGGGACGTAGGTTCTCTGCATCGAGATCCTTATCGAAAAGATCGCCGCTGATTACAAAAGCATCGACAGATTGTTCGCCGGCTATAGATAGAAGGTATTGCAGGGATTCCCAGCGTTCGTCGCCGGTATGTCTGAGATGAACATCCGCAGTATGAAGTATTTTCACAAGCTGTAAGCCGCTATTCCTTTTAAAAGCCGGTCGTAAAATGTCCGTTTATAATGGATCGATAATCCGGCGGGCTCAATCTTTCCGCCGAGATCGATATCGAAGGTTACCGACGCAGTAACAACAGTCCCGTCGTCCCGTTCATCAAGGGTCAGTTCTATAGTCGTAATATATCGTCCGGGTAGAAGCCGTGTATTCAAATTCTCGGTCGATGTCGGCGCCGTTCTGATTATCCCTCGGTCGATATCGAACACATCGAACCGGAATCCCTTCTCACTCAAATAATCAATCGTCCCCTCAAACATGGTCCGCTGACTCGCATCGTATAATCGCATGCGATCGGCGAGAGGTACCTCGCCTATCGGTGCGCAGCTAAAAACGAACAGAACAATTAACGGTAATACTCTGCACATATATCCTCCCCGCGTAAATTTTTATTAACTTGCTATATTAAAATCGTCACTCTTTTCGATATTGTCAAGTCAATTTTCTCTTTTAAAACGAACTACCCGTGTAAACCCCGAGGGATACGCGCCGACCTGCAAAAGATCGGGACGCAGATTGAATTCAACGTTGAGGGTCGCCGCCTCGCCGGTTCTGTCCAGATCAAACCAGACAAACTTTTCGCGTTGAGCGGGATTGCGCCAGATTGCCCGGAATGTATCGTAATGCCAATGTTCAAGGTCGGCAATCAGCGAATCATCGTCCCAGAACGTAATGAACATATCATTATCCCGGACGGTTACGGTAAGTTCTCCGTACAGTGAATCGTAATACTTCCCGGCAAGCGCACTAACCGGCAACGAGGGTTTTGTATTATCAGCGCGGGCATTATGAATATCATCACGCTTTTTTCGGACTTCTTCATATTTCTCTTGATACTCATTCAGATATTTCGAATGCCAATCCATTTCATCAGTTACACCGAGAGACGAATCGATCACATGGTTTGCAAGTGCATACATAAAATCATTGAAGAGGTTGGTGACAATCACAACACCGAGATTTTCTTCATGCACCAGAACAATAAATGAATTCATACCGTCTGCGGCGCCGGCGTGACGGGATACGATACGGCCGCGGTATAACCGTATTCCCCACCCAAATCCATACGCTGCAAATTCTTTACTTGGATCCTGTACGGGAATGACCGATTGCGGTCGATGCAGCATACGCATGGTCGATATATCTATGAGTTCTGTGCCGTTAAATGACCCGGGACATTCGAGATGCAGCCGTATCCACCGAGCTACTTCATACACGCTTGCATTGATGCACGCCGCAGGTCCCACATTGTCAAAATCACGGCGGGGGATGATTTGCACATCTCCTTTAATATACTGATGCGGCCATGCAGCGTTTTCTTTCCCCTCCAGATCATGAATGCTGAAATTGCTTCTCTCCATACCGAGCGGCTCGAAGATGCGTTCCGCAACAAACTCATGCCACTTCTGTCCGCTCACCGCCTCGATAACCCTGCCTGCAACCATATACATCATATTATTATAAATATACTCTGCACGAAAACTTGCCATGGGCTCAAGATACCTGAGTCTGTAGGTCAACTCATCGGATCCCCGGTTTGTCATAAACTGCAGCCGGTTTCCGATCATTCGTCCGAGACCGCTTCGGTGAATAAGCAGGTCGCGGACGGTAATCTCGCGCGTCACCCACGGATCGGACAATTGAAAATCGGGAAGGTACGTGATAACCGGATCGTCCCAGTGAAGTTTTCCGTCATCGACGAGAATACCGATGGCGGCGGTGGTGAACGCTTTGGTAAGTGAGGCAATTCCGAATAACGTATGTTCGTTAACCGGGCCGGGTTCATCAAGCTTTCTGACACCGAAACCTTTTGCGTATACTATCTCATCGTCTTTTACTACAGCAATAGCCAGTCCGGGAATTTGCCAATCTTTCATACCGGTTTCGATATACGCATCGAGACCGGTGAGAGGATCGTTTAGATTATTACTCAGTGCACTTATTGAGAGAAGCGCAAGAACGTACAGTAAGATTGAGTGCTTATAGATCATCACTTTCTCCGTTATGTAGTATCTCTCTTGAGAGACATGACGGGGTTACACATGTAGATCGGGTCGCCGAGCCGATTGGTGTAAAATTGCACGTAAATGAATTCATTACGAAAACATGCAGACTTCGTTCTAACTGCAACGGGCCGGGACATCCGCCTACGTTAAAACTCCGGCGGACGGGAGCGTTCCGTTTTTCCTATCACTTCTCGTCTTTCGGCACCGTTGTCGTTTTGCGTGACGGGCGTTTTGCTTTTCGCGTACGGCGGGGTTTCCGCATATACTGTTTCTCTATCTTTGCGTCGCCCGTATTTTCCTCTTCCACGTCGGGGTAGGTAAAGATATCGTACTTATAATTGCGAACGATTATATCGTTACCGTTTCTTCCGAGTACATATTGCGGCAGGAGCGGTATCTTACCG
>PWJF01000548.1 GCA_003560935.1 Ignavibacteriales bacterium | reverse complement strand
CGGTTAACTTTCCCGAAGAGCAGACATGCTGCGGACAGCCGGCGTTTAATACCGGCTACTACGATGAGACACGTACCGCTGCAAAGCATTTGATCTCTGTATTTGAAAAAAGTGAATATATCGTATCACCTTCGGGATCCTGTGTTTCAATGGTTCGACATTTTTATCCGAAATTATTTGAATCGGATGAAACATGGCGCTCCCGTGCCGAAACTCTGGCAGGGAAAATATATGAGTTCTCTGAATTTATGATCAATGTCCTTAAGGTTTCGTCGCTTAATGCAGTCTTTGAGGGCATTGCCACGTATCATCAGTCGTGCCATATGAGCAGAGGGATTGGCATCATCGAAGAACCGCTGCAATTGCTCGGTATGGTGCGTGGACTTGAGATAAAGGAACTGCCGTATAAAGAAGATTGCTGCGGTTTCGGGGTTACGTTTTCCGTAAAGATGCACGGGATATCGGAAAAAATGGTTGAAGAAAAAGTATTTCATATACAATCCACCGGTGCGCTGTATTTGGTGGGTTCGGATATGGCTTGTTTGATGAATATCGGCGGGTATATGCATCGACATAAGATGCCCGTCAAAGTATATCATGTAGCGGAATTACTTTACGAAGGAGTGAAGCAAAGTGAAAACAAGCAATCTGCCGTTTCATGAACGGGTTGATGTCGCATTTAAAGATGATTTTCTGCAGGAGTCGTTAAAAAAGGCGCAGGAAAAGTTTATAACGGGTAAAGCGAATACTTATAAGCCGCTCGGAGATCCCGAAGTATGGCGTAAACGGGCAGAAGAAGTACGTCGCCATACAATCGATAATCTTGATTACTATCTCGATATGCTTGCAACGAATATCGAGAAGCGAGGCGGGAAAGTATACTTTGCAAAGACAGCGGACGAGGCATCCCGCTATGTAACCGATCTTGCACAGTCGAAGGAAGTCAAAACCGTAGTCAAATCCAAGTCGATGATATCCGAAGAAATTCATCTCAACCATGCACTGGAAAAACTCGGCGTCGATGTCATTGAAACGGATCTCGGTGAATATATCATCCAGCTTGCCGGTGAAACACCGTCGCATATTATCGTTCCCGCTATTCATAAAAACAAAAAACAAATCGCGGAACTGTTATCAAAGGTAGCGGGGAGAGAACTGCCGGACGATCCGCCGGGATTATACCAATTTGCCCGGAAAGTACTGCGTGAAAAATTCCTGCAGGCGGATCTCGGGATCAGCGGTTGTAACTTTGCCGTTGCAGAGACTGGTTCGTTGCTGCTCGTTACCAATGAAGGGAACGGTAGGTTCACGACAACATTCCCGGAAACGCATGTGGTTATGATGGGTATGGAGCGCATCGTACCGCGATGGAAAGACCTTGATACGCTGATAACATTGTTACCCCGTGCCGCTACGGGACAAAAGATCACAACCTATCTCACGGCTATTTCGGGTCCGCGCCGCGATGGGGATGTTGACGGTCCGGAAGAATTACATTTTGTCATTGTCGACAATGGTAGATTAAACGCAGTCGGATCGAAATTCCAGGAGATATTGCATTGTATCAGATGCGGAGCTTGTTTAAATATCTGTCCGGTATACCGGCACATCGGGGGACATGCTTACGGTAGTGTATACAGCGGTCCAATCGGTGCCGTACTCACACCGGTTCTCAGAGGGTTTGACGAATGGGCTGAATTACCGTACGCCTCTTCATTATGCGGCGCATGTACCGATGCATGTCCGGTTCGTATTCCGCTGCATGAAATGTTGGTCGATCTCCGCAACGATCAAATTCTTGAGAAACGATCACCTACAACCGAACGTATTGCATTTAAGATGTTTGGTAAGATGACGGCTACTCCGCGATTTTATGCAACAGGACTTAAAGCGGGTAAAACTGTGCTTAATCTTTTTGCCGGACGTGAAGGTGTTGAGAGTGGACCAGGTAAATTAAAAAACTGGACAAAAGAACGAACCTTTCCGTCGCCGGCGCCGCAATCGTTTAGAGACTGGTGGAAGTCGGGGAAGAAAAATAATGAGAAAAAGTAGAAGAGGTATCTCCCACAAAATCGGAAATTCCATAAAAGTATAAAATTATTGAATAAAATTTTTGTGGGAGTTCCGATTTAGCGGGAGAATGATTTGACTTATAAAGGTAACGTAATACTATGACTACCAAAGAAGAATTCATCTCATCCATTACAAAAAGAATCGGCAGACAGAAGCCTGAAAAAGTTAATCCACCGGATTTTAGCGATCATCCTGCCGACGGTCTGTACGACAGTTTTTCACAAAAGGATTTCGTCGATCAATTTATTCGTGAGCTTGAAGCACTCTCCGGAAAAGTAATACATGTTGAGACAATCGGTAAACTCGGTACCGCGATAGAATCGTTTCTGGAGGAGAACAAGGTAGAAAACGTTGTTGTATGGAACGATGATACCGAATCTGGGCAGGCAATCCGTACTGCATGTGAAGAATACTCTAAAATAAATGACAATACTCATGTTATTGCATGGAACGATGACGGCAACCGGGAAGAATTATTATTTATAACCGAACGTTCCGATGCAGGAATTGTGTACGCAGAATATGGTATCTCGGAAACCGGGACCGTTGTGTTGTACAATATAGCAGGTAAAGGAAGAGCGGTCAGTTTGCTTCCGGACAATATCGGTATAGTATTACATGAAAAAGATGTAGTCCCCCGAATAACACACGTGCTTGAACGGATGAATGAATCTGCAATCGATCATTCCTGTATTAATTTTATTTCCGGTCCGAGCCGCAGTGCCGATATCGAAATGAGTCTCTCGATTGGCGTTCATGGTCCGGGTGGAATAACAGTGTTTCTTGTTAAGAATGAGTAGATTGAGTTTAATTTTTCTTTGTCTGTCAATATTTTAACATGGAACCATTTCCATAATGCGTTTTCTCAAGAATCACCTACCTGTTCGATGCCACGTATATTTAGAAAATCTATGAATTACGCGTAGATTCAAAGATTTCTCCATTCATTTATTAAATTTGAAAAATTATTGCCTCAGGTATTGACTTTCAAATTCCTTTTTACTTTATTGGAAGTGCTTCCAATAATTATATTAGTCTTTGTGAAACATCAGTTTTTCACTTCCAAAGGAATAACGGCGTATGTCCGTCACAATCTATGATATAGCCAAGCAGGCGGGTGTAGGAGTTGGAACCGTTTCACGCGTATTGAACAATCATCCGAATGTTTCGGTGAAAACCAGGGAACGGGTGCTGAAGGTTGCGCATGATTTAAATTATCAGCCTCATGCATTTGCACAAGGACTTGCCCGTAATAAAACCAATACCATAGCTGCTATTATTCCGTTTTTTACCAATTACTTTTTCCTCGAGGTTCTCCAGGGCATACAGGATAAAATACTTACCCTCGGTTATGATATAATGTTGTACGGATTGAACGAGAACGATCCGGAACAATTTGAATCGCATTTATTGAGATCGACACAGAAGGGACGCGCCGACGGGGTAATGTTATTCTCCCTGCGGCTGCCGGATGATTTCGCAGAGAAGTATAAACATGTCAACCATCCGATTGTGCTTGTCGATTGTTTTCATCAGGACTTCGATTCGATCACCGTGGATAATAAGGCGGGTGCATATGCGGCGACGAAACATCTCATCAGTTTAGGACACGAACGGATCGGTATGATAAATGCGAATCCGATCTCGCCTCCGGCACAACATCGGTTTGAAGGATATAAAGCAGCTCTGATCGAAAACGGGTTACCATTCGATGAGAAACTATACAAGTCGAGTAAGATCATGAAGTACGACGGATTCAGTCGTGAAGCGGGATACGTGTCGATGATTGCGATGCTTGATCTTCCGATGGATGAACGCCCGACTGCCATCTTCGTGTCGAGCGACGTTCAAGCGATGGGGGCGTTGAGTGCAATGCGTGACCATAATTTAAAAGCTCCAGATGATATAGCGATAGTTGGATACGACGATATCGAGCTGGCACAGCATATCGGGTTGACCACCATCGGGCAGCCGATGTACGAGATGGGGGTGTTGTCCGTAGGACGTATGCTCGACCGTTTAACGAACCGGAACGGTTCGGTTACACACACCTCATTCACTCCGAAACTTATCATACGTGAAACCTGCGGCTACCGTAAAACGGAAGCAGTTTCCGTTACTAATCACCAGGTGTAGAAGTATTCAGCATGAGGTACAGGATGAATCTATTTAAAATTTTTCTTTTTGTCTCCATAATTTTCTTATTGACAACCGCTCTCGTAAACGCACAGGTTGGTAAAATTGACGGTCGTGTCGTCAGCGAAGATACCG
>PWJF01000502.1 GCA_003560935.1 Ignavibacteriales bacterium | reverse complement strand
CGGGAGGTTGGTTGCACCCTGCTGAGGAATATCGATCGTGGCACGAAGCTTTTCATTATCTGATGTGAATTTTACAACAATGAATAACTCGGTGCCCATGATATCGATTGCTCCTTCCCATTTGCCGTCGATCTCTGTCTGGGAGAAGGTGCCTATGGTGCCGAGAAGAAGTGCCGATAGTACTATAATGATTGATTTCATGATGCGTACCTCGTATGCAAGTAATAAATTCTTTTAAAAAGAGTGCCTATATTGAATATACACATTTCCCTTTAAAATATTCGCTTATCTGTTTCAACGTCTCACCGTATTTGCATTTCCCTTCAATTATCCTTTTATTAAACCATTCCGGTATAACAGTAATGAACCTATACGCAGTTGTATATGGATGAATATCAATCCTTCGAAGTCACCGCCGATCCGTGGACCGTATTTGCATTCCTTTTTTACCTTCTTCTTATGATACTTATCGGCGTGTATTCCGCGCGGTTTTCATCGAGCGGGATCGGCGAGTTCTTTATCGGCGGACGCAAAATGAAGAGTTTTGTCGTTGCGCTGAGCGCGGTGGTTTCCGGACGAAGTGCGTGGCTTGTACTCGGCGTAACGGGGATGGCGTATATTCAGGTAGTGTCCGCAGTCTGGGCGATCGTCGGATACACAACAGTCGAGTTGTACATGTTTATCTACGGTGCGAAACGGTTGCGCAGATATACCGAGCGGCTTGATAACGTGACCGTTCCGGATTTCTTCGCCGCACGCTTCCGCGACTCGACCAATATGCTTCGCGTTGCATCGGGCATTGTTATCATCATCTTCATGGTTATTTATGTCGCCGCACAATTCGATGCGGGCGGGAAAGCGTTTGCTTCTTCATTCGGATTTTCCAATCAAACCGGCGTACTCATAACGGCATCGATAGTTGTATTGTATACGCTTGTGGGGGGATTTCTTGCGGTTTCTCTGACCGACGTTGTGCAGGCGATGTTCATGATCGTTGCTCTTTTTATAATGCCTATCGTGGCGGTATTTAATTACGGAGGGTTAACCGATGTTCTCAGAGATACAGCAACGATCGATGCACTTATGGTCGATCCCGTTGCGCTTGGCATCGGGGGATTGATCGGCTATCTCGGTATCGGTCTGGGTTCACCGGGCAATCCGCACATCCTTGCGCGGTATATGTCGATAGATGATCCAAAGCAGCTGCGGGTGTCAGCCGTTGTTGCCACGGTATGGAATGTGTTAATGGGATGGGGAGCCGTTATGATCGGTATTGCCGGTCGCGTATTTTATCCCGAGGTAGGTATGCTTCCTGCCAGCGATACCGAGAATCTTTATCCGGTACTGGCGCAGGATCATCTGCATCCGGTTATATTCGGTTTCGTTCTGGCGGCTATTATAGCGGCGATCATGTCAACAGCTGATTCACAATTGCTTGTCGGCGCGTCGTCATGTGTGCGGGATATTTATCAACGTATGTTATTGAAGGGAAAAGATCTGACACAGCGTCATCTTGTATTTGTCAGCAGAATTTCGATTATTATTCTTGTTATTCTTGCTCTTGGAGTTCTTGAGATTGCAACCGAACAAGTTTTCTGGCTTGTATTGTACGCCTGGAGCGGACTCGGCGCATCCTTCGGGCCGCCGCTGATACTCAGTCTGTTTTGGGCGCGCGCCACAAAATGGGGTGTTCTTGCGGGATTGACTTCCGGCACCGTAGTAACTATAGTATGGAAAGAGACCGCATACCTCAGCGATATGATGTATGAGCTTATTCCGGCCTTTATTATATCCACTCTTGCAGTAATTGGTGTGAGTTTGTTAACAGAGGCACCGGAGGGGGTACGTGAGGAACTCGAATTGATGAAACCGCGCTATAAACGGCATGCTGAATTGCGAAATTCCCGCTAAATTGTTAATTTACAACGTTTAAGCTATATTAATTCTACAGACTCTGTCGGGATCATTGATTAAAGAACAATTAATAGAATATAATAATTATTTGTATGAGGAGAGACGAACCTTCCATGAAGAATCATTTCGTATTCATTATACCCCTTTTAACTATACTCTTGCTCACCGGTTGTACCCGACATCACGCACAGACCGTTGTGGCAACTATCGATAACCAACCGTTATTGCTTCAGGAGTATGAATCGACCTATGCCCGGTTAAATGGCGGGTGGGATAGAGGAAAACAAGCCACGACCGAAGAACGGGAAGAATTTCTCGATCTACTCGTTAAATTCAAAATGAAGATCAGGGATGCTTACGATTCGGGTTTGCATCTGGAACCTGATATACAAACGGAACTCGAAGAGTACCGGAAATCTCTCGCGGCTGCATTTCTTATCGAGCGCGAACTGGTTGAACCGGCTTTACGTGAAATGTATAATAGAAGAACAGAAGAACTTCGGGCAAGTCATATCCTGTTACGTCTTCCTCAGAATCCCGAACCGACCGATACCATGCTTTCGTATCGAAAAGCACAAGAAGTTATACAGAAGCTTGAACAGGGTGAATCGTTTGCGGATTTAGCGATACGTTACTCGGAAGATCCGGGTGTTCAAAACAATAAAGGTGATCTCCAGTATTTTTCCGGCGGCATGATGGTAAAGCCGTTTGAAGACGCCGTGTATCGTCTTGAAGCCGGAGAATTTACCCGCGAGCCGGTCAGAACACAATTCGGCTATCATATTATTACACTAACAGATCGAAAACCTGCGACGGGAAATATTCGTGTGTCGCACATAATGACATTTGCTCAACCGGGTATGAGCCCGCAGGATACGTTGAATGCGTACAACAAAATCCGGGAAGTGCAGGATATATTGAAGGCCGGCGCCGGTTTTCGGGAAACTGCACTGGAATACTCCGAAGACAGACAGAGTGCGGAACGGGGAGGCGACCTCGGCACAATACGGCGGCGGTCTCTTCCTCCGGATTTCGAACATGTTGCTTTTTCAATGCAGCCCGGAGAAGTCTCCGATATTGTACGAACCGAATACGGATTTCATATTATCAAGGTAACAGATATAGAACCGTTATCGTCATATGAAGAGATGAAAGACAATTTGAGACGGCAGTATCAGCAGCGGCATATGCAGGAAGATCATAAAAACTTTGTTGCATCGTTAAAGGAAAAATACTCACTGATACGTCACGATGAGCACATTGAAGCATTTGTTGCCGCCGTCGACACACAATGGTTTGCCGTTACACATGCATGGCACGACTCACTCGACGCGTCAATCGTGGATCAACCGTTGTTTACTATAGCGGGCAATACGATTTCTGCCAAGCGTGGGGCAAAACAGATTCAAAATAATCCCGAGTTCACGGGCCGCAGGCTGATGCCGAACCACCTTCGTGATATGCTCGACCGGGTCGAAGAGGTTGAATTGATTCAAAAAGAGGCAGAAGATATTGAAGAACGATATCCGGAATTTGCAGGCAAGATCGATGAGTACCGCGATGGCATCCTCATCTATTATATAGAGCAAAAAAGAGTATGGGATAATATCGATCTCTCGGAAGATCGGCTCGTTGAGTATTACGAAGAATACAAGGAGCGTTTTACCTTCCCGGACAGAGTGCAAATATGCGAGATAGTAGTACGGAGTGAAAGTCTTGCACAGGAATTGTATGAAAAAATAACCGCCGGTGAGGATATGGAAGAGCTTGCTGCAGAACATACCGTCAGGTCCGGGATGAAGCGGCAGCGCGGTGTTACCGGCATGATCAATGCAGACCGTGATGAGCTGGCGAAACGGGGATTTGAGCAAGAAGCCGGTGAAGTGAGCGCCCCGTTCAAGTTCGGCAACAACTATGCTATTGTAAAAACACGTGAGCGGGATCCGGCGAGAACCAAAACATTTGAAGAAGCCCGCGCGCACGTGACCGGCGAATATCAGGATATGATGGCGAAAAAGATTGAACAGGAATGGGTAGAAAACCTCAGGCAGCGATATCAGGTTGAAATGTTTCCTGAGAAATTACAACAAGCATTTGTAACGGAGGACGAATGAACTGGAGAAGATTGGCAGCACTGGCAGTTGTAAGTGTGTTTTTTGTGTTAGGATACGGGTGTGATCGCACGGAGGAGCCGGAAGAATATGTTGCCCGGGTCAATGATGAGTATCTGACGCTTGAGATGATCAATGAACGCCTGGATGAGAGTCACGGTATGAACGAAGCGATGGTGCGGGAATATGTTAACCAATGGCTGACATCGGAAATACTGTATCAGGAAGCCCGCCGCCGCGGTCTCGATCGCGATGACCGCGTTCTGAAGCCGCTACGGGATGTTCGCCGCCATCTGGCAATTAACGCACTGCTTGAAGATGAAATTTATGCCGAAATTTATCCCGACATAAGCGACGAACAGGTCGAGGCATATTTTGAAGCTCACAAAGATGAGTTTACCGCCGATGCTCCGATTGTCGAGGTAGGTTATGTTTTATTTGAACAGCGAAATGTTGCAACGTCATTCCGGAATTCGGTCGTACAGGGAACCGATTGGGAAACCGCTCTGAATTCTATTCTTGATAATGCAGACCAGATGAGTAGTGTGATCGAAGTCGGTGAGCGGGGATATTACCGGGAGGGGGATCTGTATCCGGCGGAGATCTGGCGTGCGGCGCGCCAGCTCGGTGCGGGCGGCGTATCGTTTCCGGTATCCACGTCGCGCGGCTTTTACATTGTGCGGCATCACGGGACTATCCAAAGCGGGAGCCCGTATCCGATCGACTACGTCTCGAACGAAATTAAGGAAAGACTTGTTATAGAAAAACGACAGGAGAGTTATGAACAACTTGTACTCGACCTCCGTCGCAGATACCCCATAGATATAACGTTTGAGATACAACCGCACGATGATGAGCTGCAATAAAGAAAATTTTCACGTGTAATTATATATAAAAAGAGAGGGATTGGAAGGATGAGGAGTTTAATAATTTTTTCACTGATATGGTTGATCGGTTCCGGTACGGTTTACGTACATGCGCAGGATATCGCAGACCGGATTATCGCCGTTGTCGACAATGAGATCATACTTGAATCCGAACTGGTGAGCCAGGCGCAAATGTACGCGATGCAGCAGCGGATTGATCAGCGGCAGATTCCCCAGTTGAAGGAGCAGTTACTCGAAAGCATGATTAATAAACGACTATTGCTTGCGAAAGCAGTTCGTGATAGTATTGTCGTATCGGATGCGGAAATTCAACAGGAACTTGATCATCAGCTTCGGCAGTTCGAACAGGCATACGGTTCACTCGAACAGGTGGCAGAACAACTGGGCATGAGCATTCCCCGGTTGCGTCGTGAAATGCGCGACGATATACGGAAGGAATTGCTCGTACAGCGGTTACAGGGTAAGAAGTTCCAGACCATGAACGTGAGCCGTCGCGAGGTACGAAATTTCTATGAGAAACACCGGGACGAGTTGCCCCCCGTACCCGAACGGGCAGAAGTAGCACATATATTTATCATACCCGAAGAAGACGAGAATGTCCGTGCTAATGCATATGCGCACGCGGAACGGATACGTGATAGTGTCCTTGCAGGCAGTGATTTTGAAGCGCTCGCCAGGGAATATTCAAAAGATACCGGTACAGCCGATCGAGGCGGCGATCTCGGATGGGTACGCCGGGGACTGTTTGTGCGTGAATTTGAAGAAGCGGTCTTTGCCATGGAGCCGGGACAGGTATCGGATATTGTCGAGACTCAATTCGGCCTCCATATAATCAAGCTCGAAGACCGGCGCGGTGATTCCGTTCGACCCCGCCATATACTTATTCGTTTAGAACGGGGCGAGGAGAGCGATCAACCTACAATTGCAAAACTCCGTGAACTCCGCCAGCGTGTAATCGATGGGGAATCATTTGAATACCTTGCGGCGGAATACTCGCAGGATACCGATACAGCCCCATTCGGCGGGCTGCTCGGTAACGTTCCTATGGATCAGCTTGAATCCGATATACGCCGCGTCGTTGCGGAATTAGAAGTAGGACAAATCAGTGAACCTGCCCGGGTAAATCTCGTGGAAGGGTATGGTTACTCAATAATTAAATTAATGGAACGAACCCCCGAAAGTCCCGTGGATTTCGATCGCGATTATCAATTCCTTGAACGGTTTGCCTTGCAGGAGAAAATGGAACGTGAATTCGAAAAGATGATTAAGGAACTGCGCGAAGAGATATACTGGGAAAAAAAGATGTAATGTGAGGACTACGTGGCAAAAACAAAAGATGATGTTCGGTTAGCCTCTGATGTTTCGGAAGCATATCAGGATGTAAAAAAAGAGATTGCCAAAGTTATCGTCGGGCAGGAAGAGATAATAGATCAGTTGCTCATAAGCTTGCTGGCACGGGGACACTGTCTTCTGGTCGGTGTCCCCGGATTGGCAAAAACACTGCTGATAAAGACGCTTGCCCGGGTTTTTGATCTCAAGTTTTCGCGGATTCAGTTTACCCCGGATCTCATGCCGAGCGATATTACCGGCACGGAAATAATCGAAGAAAATGTTTCAACCGGAGAAAAACATTTCCGTTTTGTCGAAGGACCCGTGTTTGCCAATATTGTTCTTGCCGATGAAATAAACAGAACACCCCCGAAGACACAATCCGCTCTTCTCGAAGCGATGCAGGAGCATCGTGTTACCGCAGCCGGAAATACGTATGTTTTAAAAGAGCCCTTCTTTGTGCTCGCGACACAAAATCCCATCGAGCAGGAGGGGACCTACCCGCTGCCCGAAGCGCAGCTCGACCGCTTTATGTTCAATCTCTGGCTTGATTATCCGTCAAAAGAAGAAGAGATCGAGATCGTTAAATCAACAACAAGTATGTATGAGGCAGAGCTTCATCAGGTGTTGAATGCGGATCAGATCATTCAGTATCAGGACCTTGTCCGGAAAGTACCGGTTGCCGATAACGTGATAAAGTATGCTGTTGAGCTGGTCAACATCACGCGGCCCGGAGCGAACGGCTCACCCGATTTCATAAAGAATTGGCTCAGTTGGGGTGCCGGTCCGCGCGCATCGCAATTTCTCATTCTCGGTGCAAAAGTCCGCGCACTGTTGCAGGGACGGCATACGCCGGATATTGACGATGTCCGCGCAATGACGGGGCCGGTTTTACGACATAGAATAGTGACCAATTTTAACGCTGAAGCGGACGGCGTTGCAGCTATTCAGATTGTTCAAAAACTTCTCGATGTTGCAAAAGACTAATGATCCTCTCCGTACTTACCTTCTTTACGGGGGCGGTGCTCCTGTATGCCGGAGCCGAAGGGCTTGTACGGGGTTCCATTAACATTGCGAAAGCGATGGGCATACGACCGGTCGTTATCGGTTTAACGGTTGTCGCTTTCGGAACATCCGCTCCGGAATTTATTGTCAGTCTGATTTCTGCTTTAGCCGGAAGCAGCGATATCGCTCTCGGTAATGTCGTCGGCAGTAATATTGCCAATATCGGATTAATACTCGGTATTGCAGCGTTCCTCCGCCCGGTCGATGTCGATACCCACTCTCTTACACTCTATTATCCTGTATTGTTTATATCATCGGCATTGCTATATCTGTTTGCATTCAGTAATTCTATAGGATTTTACCATGGGATTTTTTTTATTACCGGAATACTGTTGTTCACGTGGTATCTGATCAAACGGACGAATAAGGAGCCGGGATATACTTCGCCGTCGAAAAGTAACACTCCGCTGAAGGTAGTGCACGTTATCTTCATTGCCGGCGGCGCCGGATTGCTGGTCGGAGGGTCGCATCTCATGGTTGAATCGGGCGTTGCAATTGCGCGTGAATTAGGAGTATCGGAATTTGTCATAGGGATAACGCTCGTTGCGGTCGGTACGTCGCTTCCCGAACTCGCCGCGACTATTGTCGCGGTTGTGAAAAAAAACACAGGCATAATACTCGGGAACATTATCGGCAGCAATATTTTTAACATTTTGTTTGTAATCGGCGGCGTGTCGGCTATTCATCCCATTTTTGTCGATGCTTCGTCGCGTGTGTTTGAGTTTCCCGTTATGATCGCATTTTCGATTATACTGTTTATTTTTATGCGAACGAGTTTTGTTGTGAACCGGACGGAAGGGATAATTCTTCTGGCAGCATATGTAGTGTTTCTTGTTTTTCTATTTTAATTTCGGGGTGCGGAATGCATGGATCGTTTATAGTGTGTATTATATCCTTGTTGTTTATCTTTCCGCTTGAAAGTCAGGATCATCAACGATACTGGATTTTTTTTACCGATAAAGATAACGAGGTATCTGTATCAGAAATGTATGTGGATGAGATTCTCTCGGTTACCGATTCGGTAACGGTCCGGTCGCGATGGCTGAATGCGGTCTCGGTACCGGCCGCGCCGGACCAACTCGAAACAATTCGCTCATTTCCGTTTGTTGCCGCAATTCAACCGGTTGCCCGCATGGCGCGGCCGCAACCGGTACCGGAACCCGGACATCCCGTCGATCTTCAGGATCGATACCTTGATACGGAAAACTATTACGGACTTTCGGAAACTCAGATCAAAATGCACGGGATCGATGTGCTTCATACCGTGGGAATTACGGGCAGCGGGGTAACGATCGGATTTCTGGATACCGGTTATCGTTGGGATCAACATGTTGCATTACAAAATGCACAAGTGATAACCGAACGCGACTTTGTCGCCGAACATTACAGCGACGATCAATTACCGCAGAGTCACTACGATCACGGTACCTGGGTATTTTCGGTTGTAGCAGGGTACGATCCGGGTACCTTTATCGGGGTTGCTCATGATGCGCAATTTCTGCTCGGTGCGACTGAAGATGTCCGCTCCGAAACTCCGATAGAGGAAGATTTCTGGGTCGCGGGAATAGAATGGATGGATGAGATGGGAGTGGATATCGTTTCAACTTCGCTGGGGTACAGTACATTTGATAATCCGGCATATAACTACACACCGGATGATATGGACGGTAAAACTGCGGTCACGACTATTGCTGCGGATATTGCATTCGAGAAGGGGATACTTGTTATTGCCTCCGCCGGTAATTCCGGCGCTACTCCCTGGAGAATAATCACATCACCGGCCGACGGAAGATACGTTATTGCCGCGGGGGCGATTAATGCGAATGAAGACATCGCGAATTTCAGCTCTCGCGGTCCTTCGGCAGACGGACGGATCAAACCGGATGTTTCGGCTATCGGTGTTCAAGTAACGTACGCGCAAGTTGGGTCATCGGGATACGCTGCCTCTTCCGGCACTTCGCTTTCAGCGCCGATCGTATCCGGTACGGCAGGGTTGATACTTTCCGCACGCCGTGATCTTACCGCAGCTGAATTGCGTAACGCACTACGCATGAGCGCCCGCCGGACCGGCGAACCGGATAATACGTTCGGTTACGGTATACTGGATGCGCCCGCCGCACTCGCTTATCCGGTACTGCGACAGCTGACCGACGGCAGTCCGGCGTTACAAACTTTTTTAACCGCTCAAGACGGTCTTATAAAAGAGACGGTTACTCTGCATCTGCGCACCTCAAACGATCCCGATTATTCTTTGTATCCGATTACACTCACCGGGCCGTTGAACGCAACGACCTCGGGTTTGTACCGGCATATATTTGATACGCAGTATGATGCTCAAAGTTTACGGTTCATTATAACCGCCCGGGACAGCTCTGGAAATCTGATACGCTATCCACGGGGGACAGCCCATGAATTTTATCTTTCACCGGTACATAATCTTGTGACGGTCGTTGAGCGGGTCATCCCCGACAGATTTGTGCTTCATCAGAACTTCCCGAATCCGTTTAATAACAGAACAGTGATCCGATTTGAGTTACCGCACGACGATCGCGTACTGATAAACGTATATGATGTGCTCGGCAGGCGGGTCGCTTCATTGACCGATGATTTTTATCTTGCAGGGGTGCACGAAGTTACATGGACGCCTCGCCTTCAGGCAAGCGGTGTGTACTTTTACTCAATCCGGTACGGCGGGACAACCGAAACCGGTCGAATGATCTATCTCAGGTAATACGAAGCTACTGTTTGTGTGTGTGATCCTTTTCTTCGAAATATTCGGGGTAGTGTTCCTTGGCGCAATCCGGGCAGACGCCGTGACTGAAGTTCGCTTCGGAATGTTCTTTAATATACGCCTCGACCTGATGCCAGTATCCTCCGTCATCCCTGATATTTTTACAGAACGCACATATCGGCAGCAACCCGCTGAGTGTTTTCACTTTGGTCAGTGCATCCTGTAGTTCGGCGATCAGACGTTCACGTTCACGCTCGGCGTACATGCGCTCGCTTACATCTTTGAAAAATACCGACAGGCCGTGGTTTGCAGGATAAATATTGATATCGAAGTAATACGTTTTGTTCTTTATCTTCACCTTGCTGACATGTGTTTTTGTAACCTGCGTTTTCATCGATTCGGCGAAGAGTGTATCCAGGTCATCCGCCATCGTTTTCGGCAGAAGACTTGATATTTCATGTGCAATGGCTTTCCGTGCCGGAATCCCCGTTAATTTTTCGGATGCGCTGTTCCAATAGGTGCATCGAAGTTCCTGATTCATTGCAAAGAAGACATCGGATATACTGTTTGCAAGATCGCGGAACCGTTGTTCGTTCTTACGCGCCTCTTCTTCGGCTTTCTTGAGCTTTGTGATATCCGTAATGGATGTGACAATTCCGGTAACTTTTTTGTTGTAGTCGTGAAGAGGCGCTGCATTCACGGACAGTATTATTCTTTGTCCGTCCGGATGCTCAATTGCATGTTCAAGACCGTATATCGGTTCACCGGTCATCATCACCTGAATATACGGTAGATCTTTTTCAGGAAGCGGTCTGCCGTCGAGTGTTGAGATCTTATATGCCGGATCGTTGTAGTATCGTTCACTTGAACTCTTTCGTTTCAGTCCAAGTATCTGTTCTGCGGTTTGGTTTGCAAAATAGATCCGACCGTTCAAATCAATAATTGTAACGCCGCCGGGAGTGGTCTGGAGAATCCGTTCCAGGTGCTCCTCGCTTCGCCGCAGGTTATCCTCGGTTTGCTTATGCTTCGTCAGATCCCGTGCAACCACGAGAACATACTCCACATAATTCTCGGCATTTACCTCCGGTACGAGTCGTGCCTGGAAGTACTTTATTCCTGTCGGCGTCGGAAATTCCGCTTCGAGCGTTGTCTCTTTACCGGTTTGAAAGATCGATCCTATGGAATCAGTCCAGAACGGGGTAAGTTCTTTCGGTATTGACAGTTCACTCTGTTTCTTTCCAACCAATTGTTTCCGTGTACTCCCCATGAACGATTCAAACGCACGGTTAACATATATATAACGTCCGCGGATATCGTATCGTGCAATGATATCCGGTGTGTTCTCGATCAGTGCATTAAGTTCCTGTTCGTGCCGGCGCAGCTCGCGTTCAAATTTCTTTTTCTCGGTAACGTCCTGACCGACCCCGACCACACCCGTAATAGCGTTCTGTTCATCGCGCAGTGGTGAAACGGTAATTTGGAAATGGTGTCTGTCTCCGTTGGTTCTTATCGACCATTCATAATTGACCGACTCTCCTTCAAGCGCCTGTTTTATTGACCGTTCATGAATTGCGCCTTCCCCCGGACCGAACAACTCGTGGGCGGTCTTTCCGATAAATGCATCGGGGTGCAACTTTTCGTATCCTTGAACCCAGCGTCCGTAGACTGCGGTATATCTTTTTCTACGGTCAAGAGTGAACACTACGTCATCCAGTGAATTGATAAGGGATTTGAATCGTTCTTCGCTGTTTCTTAAAGCTCGTTCGTTTTTTAGACGTACCGGTAATTCCTCTCGCAAGTACATCCACCGGCTTATACCTAATAAAGCTACTCCAAAAGCCGCTGCAAGGATACCGGCTATGATGCTTTCAAAATGCGTATATTCAGAAAGTGCACTCCGGTGGGATAGCCATTCAATAAACCGAAACTGCGTAATCAGATACCATAAGCCAAAACTCGCGGCGATTATAATTACGTTCTCAAAGAAAAATCCTTTATTGTGCACTTTTTCTTTAATCTCTTTGCTTTGATCCATATATTTTTGCGCGGGATTCACAGATTTTAATGATTATTAGTATTGCACTTCAAGGCAGAAAAGGATGATATTACAATTGATACCTATTATTCAATTTATATGTTTCACATTTTGTGCCATGTTGTAATTTTAGGCTTAATTGGGTTCTACATAATATAAAATAATCCATCCCGGCTCTTAAATCCTTCAATATGATGACATAATTAACAATATTAATTACTACTTGGCTGTGATGCAGAACATGAGAGGGTTGTCGGGGTGCTTGATATCATGCTGAGGCGGAAATAATTACCGACTCAAGTGGGTAAATTGCCTGTTTTTTCCGATCCCGCAGTTCTGTGAACAATTTCCAGCAGTTGAACGAATGTGACCATTATATAACTGTGTATTCAATATTTAATATGCGATAATTCTTGATTATCTCTTGGCACGATTATTGAACACTATGTTCATAGAGTTAACCGCAAAATGACGAACATTATAACACAAGGGAGACTTATATGAGCAGTGAGAAATCGGTAGCCAGGAAAGGTGTACTTCTTTATAGTGTAGGATTTTTCATTATTACTATAATTCTTGCATTTGTTGTAGCATCATAATCAGTTACGCCTCAAAAGTGTCATCATCGGTTAATAACCGGGATGATATCGCAAAACAGCATGACTCCTCCACATGCACCCCGGGCAGAATTACGTCCGGGGTTTTTTATGCTGTAGCTTCACACCGATTATATTATTACATTATACAATTGTTTTTTAATTGTTGTTTAATCACTGGAGCGGAGCGGAAGTAATCAATGAGCGAAGCGGATTAATCTGCTGCCATTATGTTTCAGAAGCCGGTTTCGGAATAATTATGGATATAACCTGCGGTATTGTCGGATTACCGAACGTCGGTAAGTCGACATTATTCAATGCACTCACCGCCGGCGAAGCGGATGTAGCGAACTATCCATTCTGCACCATTGAACCGAATGTCAGCGTGGTTACTGTTCCCGACGACCGCGTCCATGGACTGGCAAAAATTTATAAACCCGGAAAGGTCACGCCTACCATACTCGAATTTTTCGATATCGCGGGATTGGTAAAGGGTGCAAGCAAAGGAGAAGGGTTGGGAAATCAGTTCCTGCATACTATCCGCAACGTAAGCGCTCTTTTACACGTGGTACGATGTTTTGAAGACGAGAATGTCTCCCACATTGACGGTACCGTGGATCCCCGGCGCGATATCGAAACAATAGAAACCGAACTAATCCTCAAAGATATTGAAACGCTGGAGCGCAAAATCGAAACCGCTGCAAAGCGTGCAAAAAGCGGCGAGAAGAAGCTGAAGGAAGAAGTTGAAATCTATGAGAGGATACACAGGCATTTGTCCGATGGAAGACTGGCGCGCTATTTTCATTGTTCGTCGCGCGAGGGACCATTTGTTCAGGGACTTTATTTGTTGACATCGAAGCCGGTGATGTATATCGCAAACGTCGATGAAGATGAATATCTCCGGGGAAACGGTAAAATCGATGCCATCCGTGAGATCGCCCGGAGAGAGGGGGCACCGGTTATTCCGATCTGCACAAAGCTGGAGGCGGAAGTTGCTCAGTTATCGCCTGAAGAACAGAATGCATTTCTCGAAGATCTGGGAATAAGTGAACAGGGGTTGTATAAAGTCATTCGCGAAGCATACTCTTTGCTCGATCTGATTACCTTCTTTACCTGCAACCCGAAGGAAGTTCATGCCCGGTCGATTAAGCGGGGAAGCACCGCATATCAGGCGGCGGGTGAGGTGCACACCGATTTTCAGCGCGGCTTTATCCGGGCTGAAGTATATAAAGTCGATGATCTGTTACGTTACGGCTCCGAAGCCGCTGTAAGAGAAAAGGGTGGGGTAGCCCTGCACGGAAAGGAATATACCGTGCAGGATGGCGATGTGATCTATTTCAGATTCAACGTATAAGCCGCCCGTTCATCCTGTTCCCGCATTTGAGACTGGTATTTCCCGCATTTGGACTATCGTATTTCAATATTCTCTTCATTGCATAAGTCTAATACTTTCAATTATTTCAAATGTTCTTTTTCTTGTGGCACGGTTATTGTGGTACCTGCATACGGAATAGATGCTGTACATTTTTCATTCATTGTATCACAATATTCAGGAGAGGCTATGATTCCTCAATCGGAACTGGCAACCGGCTCTTGGTTGAGCATGGGGGTCATCATGCTGGTAATAGCGGGTTTTCTGATTTACGTATTTATCGGATGTGAACAGATAAACGAGCCGGTCGGGCTCACAACATTCGAAGATCCAGCAATCGATGAACTGGCGGCCGAATTTTCAAAAGATCTCGACTTATCGGAATCCGAATCCGAACAACTGCAGCGCGCATTTACAAACCACCGGTCGGGAAGACACCGGCCCGGGTATCTCTGGTTGGTTGCGGGTGAGTTACAGGAGAAATTTACCGAAGAGCACATGCAGCGCGTATATGCTCTCATCAATCGCTACGAAGCGCATCTGGCTGAGAACGGAAAGTTCGTGTTCTTCGAAGGGTGGCCTGCTTTGACGGGACAAACGAGAGCGGGTTCAATTAATTGCATGCCCGATCTTACCGAAGAGCAGCTTGAGAAGATGAAGGAAATCCGGCAGGCATATGCACAGCGTCTTGAGCATCTGAAAAGAAAATATCGTGCGGGTGAAATTTCGGAAGAAGAGTACGGACGTTCGCTGCAGGCGCTTATGGCTGCATTGCAGGCGGAAATTTTCGATCTGCTGACCGATGAGCAGAAAGAGCGATGGAGAAAGTGTCTGGCAATGGTACAGGATATTGTCGAACATCACACGAGTGAGGCATTTCAGGTGATGGTCAGGGTGCTTCAGCTCAGGAGGGAACAGCGGGATGAGCTTGTTGCTGTGCAGGTACGGCTGCGTAAGGCGTACCACGATTTGATACACAAGTTCCGTGCAGGGGAGATTGACCGGGATGAATTCATGGATGGATTGTGGGAGTTGCGGAACAAACGCGAATGGAAATTAGCGCAAATCTTTAATCAGCACCAGTATGAAATTGTGAAGATACATCAGGCGTTGGTACTACGCATGGCGCTGAATCAGTTCCGGAATGTGCGGCAGGGGGGATAAGCGGGCAGCTTATTAGGGCTGTATATAGAATAAGGTGTGCCGGGTTTTCCGGTGCACCTTTTTTTATCCAGTCCACTTAAGCTTCTGTTTTGCATCTTCGGACATACGTGCGGGCGTCCACGCCGGTTCCCATACAATCCTGACGTCGGCGTCTTTTACTTCGGGGATCTGGAGGATACGGTTGCGGACATTCTGAGAGATCATCGAACTTGCCGGACAGCCGGGCGATGTGAGCGTCATCTCGATCTCGACCTTGCTGTCGTGTATCGATATATCGTAAATCAAGCCAAGGTCGACAATACTTACGGGAACTTCGGGATCGTAGCACTCTTTTAATGCATCCAAAATTTGATCCTCTGTTATTGCCATCGTGTTCCCTCCTTGCCTATAGTGCCGTTCGGAATTCATACGTATACAAGATACCGAACTGGAAATTCAATATCAAATAGCAACCGTATTGATCAGCGTGACCGCCAGATCGGCGCCGGTTCCGGGACGTTCGACCGAAGCGAGTTCGATCCCGAGCAGCACGAAACCGGGCGCTGCAGGGGGCAGCATCAGGTGCAGCCGGAGATCGTTATTGTTCGCGTCCTCATCGCTTCCGATGCCGGTAACCGGCAGCAGCGGGATAAGAACAAAAGGGATAATGAGATTTGACGGATTGTGAAATTAAAAATAATCCGTGCAATCTGTGGCTCATTAAACTTGTTAGGGTAAACTTACTATAAAAATCTGAACGTTGCGGTATAAAACACCACTTCGCCTTTCCTCCATATCTGGCCTATGCAATCCAAACCGTAGGGGTTATACGTTACCCACGCGCCGGTTTTGTTGAACCCCGCTAGGGGTGACACTATGGTAGCACGGCAATATCCTCATCCCCGATCAAACCCCATCAGGGGTGACATAATGGTAACACACGTGCTATAAGCAATTAATCATAAAATTCAAAAACGTATCGTTCATCATAGAGTATACCGAATTTCTTTAAGAACCCAAAATATTCTTCCTTGAAGGTCATCCCGATGTGATGGGCTTCCTGATT
>PWJF01000455.1 GCA_003560935.1 Ignavibacteriales bacterium | reverse complement strand
GGCGATGTCGAAATACATCGTACACTCGATGATTGGTCTGCGCATCTCCATCAACACGATCCCCGATACAATAAAGTCATATTGCATGTCGTCATGAACCCGGGTGGAGAACAATCCGGCTCTACGACCGAAAGCGGACGACGGGTACCGACATTAATTCTGGACCGGTTTCTCATAGAGCCGGTACGTGCGGTCTGGCAGAAATCAATTACCGGTGAACGCACGCGGCGTCTGGATCATATCGCGTGCTACGGTAAGAACGAAACAGTTGAAGTTTCGGCTAAAATGAACTGGATCAAAACACTGGGTATGAGGAGAATGGAGCTGAAAGTTCGAACAATGCGCAATCGCTTACACGAGCTTGCATCGCCGGATAACTTCGATCTGCGCGAACCTGCTGCGCGATACGGCGAGGTACCATTCCGGGGCAATATCGATGAAGTCCCGCCGCCGGTCCGTCCTCCATCAACCGGTGATCTGCGCCGCAAGGATGCATGGGAACAATTGCTGTATGAGTCGATAGCCGAAGCGTTGGGATATTCCAAGAACCAGCTTCCGTTTCGTAGACTTTCAACGCTCGTGACCTTTCCCCGGCTGCGTGAAATTAACCCAAATGCACACGAAGCCCTTTTATTTGCGATGGCAGGCCTGTTGGATGATAACAAAGGCGATGCTTATCAAAATGATCTACGCGAAACATTTCAATCTGAAAAGATCAAAATAAAACAATCACCCATGGATGCAACGGAATGGCAGTTTTTCAGATTGCGTCCACAAAATTTCCCGACACTGCGGATTGCAGCACTCCCCCGGATTACCGGACGGATGATAGAGAAGCCGGTACTTGAATTTCTACTGGCGACTGTTAAAGCACCAGGCTCATCTCCACGGGAAAAGATCAAAGAAATCAGAGATTACTTTAAGGTATCCGCAGAAGGATACTGGAAAAATCATTACACATTCGGGAAAAAAGCGTCCCGTGGGCTGAAACAACTTATCGGCAAAAGTAGAACCGGTGAGATAACTATCAACGTTATTATACCGTTTTTATTTTTATACGCAAGAACATATAAAGATATAGATTTACGCTCGTATACCGAAGAACTCTATTCATCGCTTCCGGCTCCTGCGGAGAACAACATTACCCGAAAGATCGATAAAGAGTTATTGACCGGAAACCGGCAAAAAACTAATGCACCGGTTTATCAGGGGAAAATACAGTTGTATAAATTTTATTGCAGGGAAGAACGGTGCAGTGAGTGTGAGATCGGGAAAGTAGTGTTTGGATGAATTCATTCACAGCTCTCCATTTCGAACTTATCACCACAACCGGCCGTAACAAGCGAATCGACCGGCTGCGGCGGTATTTTAAAACCGTATCCGATGAACGTGACCACCGTTGGGCGGACCTACTTTTACGCAGCACAGCACAAACGCGGTTCATTAACTACGACGAACTTCGTGAGTGCGCATCGGAGTTCACGAACCTTCCGCTCTGGCTTATCGAAGAAAGCATTGAGCACACGGGTCATGTGACCGAAGCGATATCGCTCATAGTTAAAACCCACAAGAAACACGGTGATATTCCGTTACATGAGATTATGGATAGGATTCATGCCCCGCATAAACAATCCCATGAAGACAGAGTACCTTTTATTCATTCGGCCTGGAAAATACTGCCGGAACGTTCCGTATATCTTTTCAACAGATTGATCACCGCCGGGTACCGTTCTCCAATATCGGGAAAGGAGTTAGACCAGGTAATAAATCCGGAAAACACTCCATCACATTTATTGCGTACAATAAGAGCGGCTCTTCTTTATGTCTCCAAAAATGAATATACATTTGCCGTCTGGAAAGATGGTCTCCTGATCCCCATAGTCACAACAACGAATGGTATTGTCTCCGAAGACCATCTTTACATCAGGCAATTCATCACGAACAACACACGCGAGCGTTTCGGACCCGTTCACAGTATCAATCCGGAATTGATCTTTGAAATAGGATATGAAGGCCTCGAACGCGCCCCCCGACGAAAATCGGGAGTGAAGCTGATTTGTCCGCGAATTGTCAGACGATGTCATAATGCCGGTTTAGACGATGTCGACCGGGTGGATGTTTTGTATTCGATGTTAGATGAGGAGTAAGAAGGCAGGTGGTGTTCACCCTCCTGCGCACGATGAACAATTTATCCCTGCATACTGTTCTTACAATATCATTTCAAATAAGTAATATTATAAAGGAAACAAAATTATCAATAACCCACATAATAAAGCAACGAATCTAGGAATACCCAATATCAAACGACATATATTCCTATGCTGTGATCAGACAAAACCGAAATGCTGTGATAAAGGCAGATCGCTGGTTGCGTGGGAATTTCTAAAGAATCGCCTGGAGGAATTACACCTTACCGGCAACGGCGGGATCTATCGAACGAAAGCTAATTGTTTGAGAATATGTGAATCCGGACCAATCGCGGTGGTGTATCCCGAAGGCGCATGGTATCACAGTTGCGATCCGCCGGTGCTTGAGCGGATCATTCAGGAACATCTGATGGAAGGAAAAATTGTAGAAGAGTATCTGATAATTCAGAACGACTTGATAAATAAAAGTCCGGATATTGATGAAAGAGCAAAATGATTGGGGGCAAAAATATTTTGTTCACTTCTTGTGTTCAAAGATTTTCTGTAAAAGAACGATTTGACCGACATGATATGCCGCATGATCTGCGATAAGGATAGCCTGCCGGAACAGCGTCTGTCCGGTGCCGTGTTCGAACCGTTTGAAAAGGTCGAACTCCGGATCGTCGAGAAGCTTTTTGAATTCATCCCGGTCTTTTCGTATATCCCGAAGCGAGCGTTTCCACTCATCATCGCTGGCAGGCGCTTCATTCTCGGGCCAGTAATCGCCGGGCCATGCAAGTTCCTTATAATCCGGATTACGGGTAAAATCGAGTATATCCCACTGTGATATTCGAATATGCTCCACAAGCTGCCAGATCGAATACGGAAATCCATCGGGTTTCTTACCGCGATATTCTTTCGGGAGGTCCTTTACCGCGTTCTCAAAATTGAGATGAGCGTCCTCCCAGGAAAGAGTCCGCTTTAAATATTCACGTATAGTTTTATCGGTATCCATACGATTACAATGATTCCAGAAATTCTTGTATGCGTTGATAATACTCCCGTCCGCCGATAATATATGTGTCATTATGGTCGGCGCCAGGGATGATATAAAAATCCTTCGGTTCGTTTGCCGCCTCATACAACTTTTTACCCAGATCTATCGGTACGATGCTGTCCCGGTCGCCGTGCGTGAACAACACCGGAATGCGAAGGTTCTTAATTTTTCCAATCGAGTCGAACCTCGACGACATCACCGCACCGACGGGAAGGAACGGCATGATAATCCGTGCCATTGCTTTCGCGTCGGTGAACGAGGATTCGAGAATCATACCACGTACCTCGCGCTTCGTTGCAATCTCAACTGCGACGGCGGTTCCCAGACTTCGACCGAATAATACAATGTTATCTTTCGTGAGACCTTTCTCATTTATCAAATAATCATACGCCGCGAGGCCGTCTTTATAGATACCCGCTTCATCGGGCTCGCCTTCGCTCCTGCCGTAACCGCGGTAGTCGATGATGAATACATTTACACCGAGCTCGAGCAAATCGCGCAGGTTCCCGAGGCGGTGGGTAATGTTGCCGGCGTTCCCGTGATACCATAATAAGGTAATGTTGAGTTCGGAGTTGCTGCCTTCGGCATACCACCCGTGAAGACGTACGCCATCATCGGCGGTGAACCGGCAATCCTCAACAGTTACGCCGAAACGTTCCGGTTCCCAAAAACCATCCGGGTATTTCGCAGGGTAATAAATCATTTGTTTCTCGAGAGCAGATATCATGACAAGCAATATAATCAAAATAATTAATACTACACCGGCTATGTAAAGAACAGACTTAAATATTCCCATGTCTCTATTATTAATCAAACACCGTTAGTTAACCAACTCTCCCCTGAAGATTGTCTTCACTGCGACGCCGGCTGTATTGTTCCTGAGATATGAGATATGCTCACCGGCAAAAGGGATCGGTTTCATCTTGAAATGATTGACCAGGGCGTTGTCTTCGACGACGTTTCGTACAGCCAGCAGATCGAGTAAACCGGTGGATACGGGAGAACCTGGCAGTATCCGCTCCATTAGGAATACCGGTCCGCGCAGCAGCCACACCGGTGCGGGGAAAAGTATCCGGCGGGAACCGAGCGCTTTGATGACGCGGCGCTCGATTTCACCCAATGTCAGTACTTCCGGTCCTCCCAGACCGAGTTCCTTACCGATTGTCGTATCGTCAT
>PWJF01000458.1 GCA_003560935.1 Ignavibacteriales bacterium | reverse complement strand
TACATTACGGAGCCACTTGCTTGTACCCCGCAGATCGAAGTCGAGTGCGCTCGCCCATATTTCTATTTTATTATCGTAGAAAAAAGCCGCGCCATTTGCAAAGTCTCCGTGGTCGCGAACAACGAGATGTATTTTCGAGAATGGTTCATATTGATATAATGACGTTATCGGCCGGTAAACATCCTCGGCTATCTTCGCCGCAAGCTGGCCGGTGCGTTCGGCACCGTCATGGTAATGTACATAAAAGTGTTCCGTTTCAATGGTGTACCAGCCGTCTTTTGGGTTTTCCGGAAATCCCCATTGCGATACAAGGGTAACCGGAACAGTAAATATGGCTCCGATAAAAAATACATACAGCACACGCATTGAAAGCACCATTCTATCTCACCACCGCTATCTTTATAAACACAACTTTCGATTTATTCGCATTACGCGCTTCAATACGGCCAAGATACACGCCGCTTTGTACTCCCGAGGCATCCCACGCAATTTCGTTATCAATGCCGCCGATTCCCGGTGCGTCAAAGGATGTAATCTTCTCACCATTCATTTCATATATCGATATCGATACATCCGCATTCTCGTTCAGATAATAGCGGATGTTTGTTGTACCATCGTAAACCGGATTCGGCCAGTTATAAGCACGTTCATCGGGGAGGAATTCGTCACTGAGTGGTTGACGCGAAAAGGTTATTTTTTGCACATTGGTCCGGCGGTTATTTATACGTTCCTGTCCCCATAATACGCGATCTGAATCCCATGCACCGGAAAACCTGTACGCGTATAATAGATTGTCCGCTGTAACAAAAGTCAACGCAATATTACCCTCCGATTCGATCACAGCAGGCGAACCAATTACCCGTTCACCTACCGCAACAGGAGTGCCGGCGGCTGAAATCCCGCGGGCATTGTAAAAACGGATCACATTATTATTATCGCTTACCACTACATCGATCATGCCATTACCATCGAAATCCGCAGCAACGGTATAAACATCCTCAAGCGGGACATCACTTACCCACAGAGGAAAATAATCCAGGACCGCGCCGCTTTTGTTAAAGGCATATAATCTTTCACCAATTGCCGATATAATATCGATAATGCCGTCCTTATCCAGATCGACTGCAATTGGAAAACCAAAGGATTTGGATAAGCTGATGCTAACGGAAAATGTTTCCTTAATAAATGGATGCGAAACCTCATAGCGGTTGATCTTGCCCGGCACTTCGGCAATGCGCGGCCGCACTATATATATTGACTCCTCGCCAATTCCGGCAACAAGTGGTTCATCGTTTTCCGCATAGGCGATACTTCTAAAAATATTTTCCGGAAACGCCACTTCGTAATCATCATCCGTTCTAAATAATACTTTCGTCTTGCTTGCTGCGGCCCAATTGTTGCCGTTAAAGATATGGAGATTAATAACTTCACTACCGTCGGATAGCGATCCGGCAGTTGTTACCTCCGTACCATCTATCGATATAATATCACCGGCAACCGTTCCTATCAAACACACTCCATTATCCAACAATGCCGGACCCGCGGAAATTTCAAAACCGATGTCAATGGATTCAATTGCAACGATTGTATTCGGTCCGTCGTTTTCCGGGGACTCGGTATTCCATATTGTTACGGTCGACATTCCGGATCGGGTAAAGAGAACAACGCTGCCATTCTCTTCATACCAGGCGGGTGTACTTGTAACCGGTTTGTCGTATGTTTCCTGAACGTAGGACAGCACCCCATTTTTGTCAACAACGCGTAATCTCCCGTCATCTACAAACAGTATTCCATCCTGAAAAGGAACGGCTGAGGTTGATCCGCTGTACGATTCCAATTGATAGGGAAATCCTTCGATGAGGCTGACTTTATCCGATCCGATCCGCACCGTCAATTGCATAACCGGATGACGCTCAGAAAAATCAAACATCGCAACATTGCTCGGTGCGCCTGTATTGCTTATAGAAGCGGGGATAGTGTTTGCATCGAAACGGTTTTGGTAGATCGGAGCGGGGTTGCCTTGAAACCAGAAGTCGAACTGTGTACCGTCTTCCGATCCCTGTCCCGGTTGGAGGAATTCGTATTCACGCCCGATATCCTGGGATCCGTCAGCTTCGACAACACGTATACCGCGGTTTTCTATATCGGCATTGATCCGGTTCTCGTCTATCCGCGCATCGATGATACGTTCATCAATATGCCATATGAGTATACCACCGTCATAAAATATATCATCCGTTTCGACATATCCTCCCGGCAAGCTCCAATCGTAGATTTCGGCATCGAGAACGATTCCGGCAATATCACTTATGTCGAAGGCATTAAAGCCCGTTCTGTCGCGTTCGACGGTGAAGGCAATCTCCTCCCCGTTTTGAATAAGTGTCAGAGTTTGTCCGGAACCGTAGGGATTGCGGTGACGGTTTTCTACGAGATAGTATTCCCGTTCATTCATCGGAACCCGCAAAATGCTTTCCGGTTCACGAAGAGCCACCGCATGTACATCGAACATATGCTCGCCCGGCTGCACGGTTTTCGGTTCGATCCAACCCAGATGATACTTTTCCCATGCAGATAATTCCGGAGGAAAAATTCCCATAAAACTAAAGATCGCCTGGCCGTCCATCAAACCGAAGCGCCCGATACCGGACCGCCCTGTATCGGTGTTGAACAGATCGGGAAGTCCAAGCCGGCTTCCGTACATTGCACACACAAGCCCGTTCATGCCGAGCTGCAGCAATTGTCTGCCGGTTACGAGATCGAGTTCGCGATTTTGTGTTTCAGGGAGAACCATTGAATTCATAATACGAAAACCGTCAGGTCCGACCTCCACACCTTCATAATCGTCACCAAAGATACGCTTCAAACTTTGCGGCCCGAGATACAATGAAGGTATATCAAGCGGTGTTGGATCAAATCCATAAATGCTGGTAAGGTCGATATCACGACCGACCCCGGCATGAAATATAATAAACGTATCGTATTCATTGAACGGAATATCCGGCGCTTCGGCTGCAGCACGCTGCCATGCTTCTTCAAAAAAATTGCCGATCTCTGTAAAATCACCGTCGTTACGCGGACTGTATGTCCCCATCACATCGGAGAGCGTAAATATTTGATCCCATACCTCAAACTCGATCGTTAAACGGCCGCCTGAAATTTCGTTATAATATCGTTTTGCAAACTCAAGATGATGTTCAAAGTATGCAGCATCATGCGGAGGAGGATTTAAGATACCGGGATCTCCCTCGGATAGATCGAATTGACCGTCACCGGTAGTGCGGGAATCATCATCGGGTTGGAATTGCACCATGATTGCAAGCGTTCGCAGTGTATCGGGCACATCAGGGCGGGAAATGTACGATGCTGAATCACCCCCGTGTAATGTAAGGGGGTGATTCAAAAACTGACCGAACAAACCGACAATAAAAAAAACAACACCGGCGATTGCACACAATAAGGGTCGAAAATACTTCATTCGTTTTTATTTTACCATGATAGCAATAGCGTGAACCGCAGTGTATCGGAAAGCGGATGGTTTTCTTCAAGTGTAGCAATGTAACTGAAATCGAAGCCGTAAATATCATAGCGTATACCGGCGCCGAATGTTAAGAATTTCCGATTTCCGAAATCTTCATGCTCATGGAAGTAACCGGCACGCAATGCAATGAGATCTGTATACCAATATTCAAAACCGCCCGACATAATCACCTTTTGTAAACCGCCGTCTCCCCAGGCAGTAAAGACCGCTTTATAAAACGGATCGGGGCGTGGAATTTCTCCGCCCTCCTCAGCTTCGTAGCGGCGCACCAAAATGCGGCTAAAATCAGCACCGAAGGTAAGCGAATTGGTTTCGGTATCAACAAATCGTAATGCAAAACCGAGTCTTAAGTTTGTCGGTATCGGGTCTGCCTGGTCGGCATCAATATACGTTATAGTCGGTCCGAGATTTTGCAGGTTCGCACCGAGTGATAACGGCATATCGAATAGAGAAGTTTTATACAGAACACCGATATCACCTGCGACCGTTGTACCTACACCGGTGCCCATTTCCTGTTCGGTACCGAGCGGAGCCAGGGAACTATGAATGAACCGGAGATTTACACCAAGTCCGAGATTCGGCATAACGCGTGTGGCATATCCGGCGGTGACGGCAAACTCGTAACTTCGAAATCTATCGACTTCTTCCGGACCGCTTGACAATGTCAGGACTTGTTCACCGAGATTCAGGTACGTGATTGCCGCCGAGAAGGTACCGTTTAGCGATTCGATGTGATTTCTATAGTTCAGGTAATCATAAAAAAGATCGGACATTCCGAATTCCGGAAGCCAGTTGGTGTGGGTGATACTGATTTCCTGACCGGTT
>PWJF01000325.1 GCA_003560935.1 Ignavibacteriales bacterium | reverse complement strand
TGGTATCGTATGTACACCTACGATATCTTAATCCGTTCCCGAAAAATCTCGGCGAGATATTATATAACTTCAAAAATATTCTCGTACCTGAATTGAATAAAGGTCAGCTTAGTTCGATACTCAGGTCGAAATATCTTGTTCCGGCAATCGGATATAATAAAGTACAGGGATTACCGTTTAAGGCCGCCGAACTCCAAAACAAAATTGACGAAATATTACGAGGATAATCATGGCAGACACAGCAGTACAAGAACCTAAAAAATATACCGCGAAGGATTTTCAATCGGATCAGGATGTTCGATGGTGCCCGGGATGCGGTGACTACTCTATTCTTGCACAGACACAACGTGTCTTTCCCGACATCGGCGTGGAGAAAAAGGATATCGCCTGGGTATCGGGTATCGGATGTTCATCGCGTTTCCCCTACTACATGGAAACGTACGGATTGCACGGAATCCACGGACGTGCCCCGATTATCGCAAGCGGTTTGAAAATGGCACGACCGGATCTCTCGGTCTGGGTTGCAACCGGCGACGGCGATCTGCTCAGTATCGGCGGAAATCACTTTATCCACGCCTGCAGGAGAAACGTCGATATTAAAATTCTTCTGTTCAACAACCAGATATACGGTTTAACAAAAGGACAATACTCCCCTACTTCGGAGTTTGGAAAAATTACAAAATCGACTCCCTGGGGTTCGATCGACTATCCGTTCAATCCGGTTGCACTTGCGCTCGGCGCCGAATGCACGTTCGTAGCGAGATCACTGGATCGGGATCCAAAACATTTACAGACGATAATACGGGCTGCAGCCGAACATACCGGCACGGCATTTATCGAAATATATCAGAATTGCAATGTATTTAACGACGGGGCGTTCTTCCATCTGACGGAAAAAGGGCAGAAAGAAGAAAATGTCGTCGTGCTCGAACATAACAAACCATTGGTGTTCGGTGCACGTAATGAAAAGGGTATCAGATTGGACGGATTCACACCGATGGTGGTCAGCATTGAGAACGGAGAATTCTCAAAAGATGATCTGCTGATTCATGATGAGAATAAAAATGATGACGTGCTTGCATTCATATTATCGCGTATGACGTATGATCCGGATTTACCTACTCCCGTCGGGATATTCCGGAAAACACATAAACCGACATACGATGCCGAAATGCAAAAACAGATACAAAAAGCACTCGATAAACGAGGTGAAGGTGATCTGGACAAGCTCTTCAATGAAGGCGAAACCTGGGTCGTCGGATAATATCTTTCGATTATGATACGGTGAAGATCATCCCACTACTGCTTCCTCTACCCGGGAAGCAGTTTCTTTTTTATGATTTCCGGGAATAAATGCAATGGACGTCGGTACATACATACCAATATTTTCACAGCATACATCGTACATTATAACAACGCATCTTAATCCCGACGGAGACGGTTTGGGGTCACAGCTTGCCCTCCGTGAATATCTCTTATCTATTGGAAAAACGGTTCGATGCATAAATCACAGCAATACTCCGCGTCATTACAAATTTCTCGACCCCGGCGATACGAACATAGAAGTCTACAATCCGAATAATCACGACCGCATTATCGCCGAAGCTGACTGTATTGTTGTTGTCGACACGAATGCTCCTTCACGCCTCGGTGATATGGAACAGACCGTACGCAATTCGGGTGCAGTGAAAATTGTCATCGATCACCATCTGGATAAGGACGAATTTGCCGACTATTATATCGTCGACGAAGAAGCGGCGGCAACGGGAGAAATCGTATTCAGGATGCTCACCGTGGGAATGAAGAACACCTTGACCGACAGTATCGCGGTCGCATTGTACACTGCGATCATGACGGACACCGGTTCGTACCGTTTTCCCAAAACAAACCGCACTACCCATCTCATGACAGCGGAGCTGCTCAAGTACAAAGTCGATCCTTCTATGATCTACAGGGAAGTGTACGAACGCGGACCGGTTAACCGGATGGTACTTCTGGGTAAAACACTCTCAACGCTGCAACTCCATCACAACGATAGAGTAGCCGTTATGAAAGTATCAAAAAGGATGTTCGATGAGACTCACACCGATCTTGTCGAGACAGACGGTTTTGTGAATTATGCGATGCAGATCGATAATGTTGAGATAGGGCTGCTGCTCACCGAATGGGAGGAAACTATAAAAATCAGTTTTCGCGCGCGTGGCGACGTCCGGGTGAATGAGTTGGCGAAAGAATACCACGGCAACGGGCATCAACATGCCGCCGGCGCAACAATCCCCGACGGTAATCTTGATGAACTCATGAAACGGGTTGTTAAATCCGCACGAAAATATTTATCATAATTATTCATACAAAATACAGGAATAGCATGATTAACCTAAAAGCAGAACTAAAAGACGTCTCATCAATCAAATCCGATGCATTGGTGATGTTTATCCCTTCAGATGATAAAAGCAACAAATCATCAAAACGCAAACTTGAAAACCTTCTCGGAAAATCAATCTCACCGACATCAATTAAAGATGTGACGGGGAAAGCCGGCGAGACCACCGTTCTGTACACACCGGATATATTTGCTTCAAAAAGAATAATACTTACCGGAATCGGTGAAAGCGAAAAAGTGAATCTTGAATACATCCGGCGAGCCGGAGCTGTCGCCGCAAAAAAAGCTCAGGGACTGAAACTCTCATCGATAGCATATATCCTCGATATTTTCGACAACAGCGATCTAAAATTGGATGATTCGCTTGAGGATATCTCATGTGCAATCGCCGAAGGAGCTGCGCTCGGTATATATAAATTCCCGACATACTTCAGCGACGAAGAACAAAAATCTAATCCCCTTCAATCTGCAACATTGATAGCACATACGAAAAAAAACCTGAAAGAAATCGAGCGGGGTGTAAAGCGGGCGGCTATCATATCTGAAGGCGTTTATCTGGCACGCGACCTCGGCAACACACCCGGTCTCGATCTGTATCCCGAAACGCTTGCAGCGATCGCACGTAACGAATGCCGGAAAGCCGGCTGCAAAGTAACCATCTTCGATGAAAAGAAAATCGAATCGCTGAGGATGGGAGGCATTCTTTCGGTAAGTAAAGGGAGCGAACAATCGCCCCGTTTCATCATTATCGAGTGGAACGGCGGTAAACGGACAGAAAAACCTCATGTACTCGTCGGGAAAGGCATTACTTTCGATACAGGCGGTATATCAATCAAGCCGTCGGCGAATATGGGTGAAATGAAGATGGATATGAGTGGAGCTGCAGCAGTCATAGGTGCTATGAAAGCGGCAGCAATGATGAAACTGCGGGTCAATCTAATTGGTTTAATTCCGGCATGTGAAAACATGCCAAGCGGAAAAGCGATACGCCCTGGAGATGTCATTCGAATTATGGATGGCACCTCGGTTGAAGTAGATAACACGGACGCAGAAGGAAGATTGATACTCGCCGACGCCCTCGTTTACGCGAAACGATATAAGCCGAAAGCAGTCGTCGATCTTGCCACACTTACCGGCGCATGCGTCGTTGCGCTCGGACATTATGCGACCGGTATGATGGGCAACGACGAGAATATCATCGAAGCTCTCAAGGCAGCGGGTAACCGTTCGTATGAACGGGTTTGGGAGCTGCCGTTGTACGACGAATACGAAAAACTGATAAAAAGCGACATTGCCGATGTAAAGAATGTCGGCGGGCGATGGGCAGGCGCTATTACCGCAGGATGGTTCCTGAAAAAGTTTGTCGACAACTATCAATGGGTGCATCTTGATATTGCCGGTACTGCCATACTTGAAGAGAGCGGCGATTATACACAGAAAGGCGCGTCGGGGGTCGGGGTGAGATTACTGATTGAGTGGTTACGCACGGTGTAATATGTTAACGGAATCCTTTGTCCGATATTTCCAATGAAAATTGGAACAAAATTGATATTTTTTCGTATATTATATCGTATAGATCAATATCCATCAACCAGCTATGAAGACACAACGTTCTTTACATACGGGTGCGGTCTTTTTCATGCTAACAGCCGTATGTTTCATTGTACTTTCATCCGGTTGCAGCAGAGGCTATGTTTTAACCGACCGCGGTCCGCAGGCATACTATCAGACCGGACAACCCGTACACGATATTTCAAGAGAACTTGAACGAATTTTTCGTTCGGTAAAACGAATCAATGTTACCGGTCACTACAATACTTACATATTCTCACCCGAAAGCAGAATTACAATTCACGACATCAAAAATCAGGATATATTAGAACGGGCTGACGATAAATTGTCATTTATGAATTCGAAAGCCGGGACTGCCGTGGTCGTTTCGGCAACACCGACACAAACCGCACTCATTACCAACGATCATGTTATAGACTTTCCGG
>PWJF01000062.1 GCA_003560935.1 Ignavibacteriales bacterium | reverse complement strand
CGATATCATTGTTGTCAATCTTTCCGGTAGAGGAGAGAAAGATCTCGGGACGATATTTAAGATTTTGGAGATTGATCCATGAACAACCGAATTAATCAGACTTTTCGATCGCTCCGTCAGCAAAACCGAAGGGCGCTGTCGATTTTTATAACTGCAGGGTACCCGGAGATCAATGCTACTTCTGCCATCGTTAAACTACTCGAAGAATCGGGCGCGGATATCATCGAGCTCGGTATCCCCTTTTCCGATCCGCTTGCCGACGGACCGACCATTCAACAATCATCGGATGTTGCCATCAAGAACGGCGTCACACTTACAACTGTGTTTGATATAGTCGACCGGATACGGGAAGTCTCTAACATCCCGCTCGTCTTAATGGGGTATGTAAATCCGCTGATTGCGTATGGCATTGAGAGATTCATGGAAACCGCATCGAAAAAAGGCGTAGATGGATTGATAATTCCCGATATTCCGGTAGAAGAATCCAATGCATACCGAAATGCCGCATTACAACAAAATCTCGCACCGATTTTTCTCGCGGCGCCGACCTCATCCGACACACGTCTCAAACAAATCGATGCCGCATCCGGAGGTTTTGTGTATTGTGTATCCATCACCGGCGTGACCGGTCAACGAAACGGTCTGCCGGACGATGTAATTAATTATTTACAACGCTGTAAAAAACATATTACCCGAAATCCCGTACTCGCGGGATTCGGGATTTCATCGGGAGGAGACGCGCGAAAACTTGCACCTCATACGGATGGCATAATCGTAGGAAGCGCCCTGATTAAGCGTATTAACAGTACCCGCGGCAAAAATTATTTTTCTGCGGTAAATGCATTTGTGAGAGAATTAAGAGAGGGTTTGGATAATTTGTCAAAATAATTAGGAAAAAAATAGTTTTGCCATCAATTATTTTGCGTTCCTCTTGACTTTGAGTAAAATTTTCACAATTAATGATAGTGAGTACCTTTTGTACCACTCCCTCAAAATCACATATAAAGAAAGGAGGGATACCTACCGAACACTACCCGATAGAAATATAAATTCTCTTTTTTAACAACTCCATCAACTGTCACCAATTTATGCGGGGTTTACTATGAAACAACGCCTTAAATCGTCCCAGGGAATTCGAAACAATCTACGAAACGAAAACGATCCGTATTTACTGCCCAAGGGAATGGGCATGAAAGAACCGCTCCGGTGTAAAGTTTGCGGTTTGATCTACTGGAATAAGCGATGGTATCAGGAACAGGAGGCAAAACGATTATATGGTGATAAACAGATTCAAGGGGAAGTAAAGTGTCCCGCATGCAGGAAACGAGCCGATAATGTGCCGATGGGACTTGTCACACTTGAAGGTTCGTTTCTCCGAGATCATAACGATGAGATTTTTAATCTTATACGGAATGAAGAAAAGAAAGTGATGAGCCATAATCCGCTCGATAGGATTGTTCACGTGAAAAAAACAAAGAAAGGAATTGAAATTACGACAACAACCGAACGGCTTGCACAGCGTCTCGGGAAAGCGGTCCATCGCGCATATTCAGGAGAGCTCCACTACAGTTTTTCGGACGGCGTGAAGTTCGCGCGCGTACAATGGATACGCGATAATAGTGTACATTAACAGCACACTTGCCCGTCACCTAAAGGAGGTTAACAGTAATAAAACTTCCAAACTTGCAATATAATAGTAAATAAATGGTGACGGGCAAGTTCGTGAGGACTGCGACAAACCACAACAAACATGCCCGGCACTATTCGTTACAACCTTATTGATAAACCGAAATATCTCAATTTCAAATCTTATGATAAGTGCCGGGGTTGATTTTTGTGACGGCATGTTTTTTCATTCATACAACCGACTTGAACCGTCCTTTCGCCTCCACCATCTGACAATATACGGCGCCGTTCCGATCGTCACTGCAAAAAACACCACCGACGCGATCAAGTCGATTACATAATGATACCAGAGATAGACAGTTGAAAAAATGAGAAGCGTTCCGATGACATATAAATATTTTCGACAATTCAACCGGTACATCCATACCGCATACAGTAACACCAGCGTCAATTGTGCGTGGCCGCTCGGGAATACATCACGGTGTACGTAATCCTCGGGATTGGCAACGCCCGGCGGGATCGACTCTCCCCTGTTCAACAATTCACGAATGATATCGGTAAGAAACAATCCCGGCAGTTCCTCATTCTTTGCGTGAAAATCATGAAGTGTAAACCGCGGACCGATTGCGGGAACAAGGAAGTAACCTACATAAGAGAGATAAAATCCGTAGACAACCAGCAGAATGAAATAATGAAATTCCCGATGAAGGTTGCGACGGTACATTTCATATCCGGCTATTAAAAACAAAAAGTAGTAACTCGTGTACACTATCTGTAAAAACTCTGTTAACGTAGGGAAGGAAAACTGCGCCAGCCATTCGGTCGGATTAACGCCGAACATCCAGTAATCAATCTGTATCAGAATCTCGTCATAGTCTCTTCCGCGAATTGGATATATCATATAATACACTATCTGAAAGACGTACACGATCACCCCAACCGGATACCAGTCCCGAACAATTCGCATAAGTTTTTTTGTAGGAAAATCCGAATATTGTACGGCGAGAAATACGATACCTCCCGACACAGCACAATTTGCTATAATGAGTATCCACCACTCATCTACGCGGCTATAAAAAATGAGATTGACAACAGAGAGTAAAAACAAAAAAACTAGTGAAACTACATCGTATGAACGAAAATTCCGGTACTTTTCTCGATACTTCATATAAATGGGATAACTTTCTCAGAAATAACAAATCCTTAAACCTTAATTTTAATAACTTTCTTGAAATTTTCCAATAACGGGAACACTCCATACTACACCGTCGTCTAACGGATTAAATTAAAACATTTATCTTTTTTATCCGTATACAAAAACGGAGGCAACTTATATGATATCTATACCTAATATCTTTAAAATTACCGCTTTTTTACTTGTGTCTCTTTTATCACTGTCGGTTACGGCACAGGATCAACCTTATAAAGAGAGACAGGTGGAAATAATCAGATTTTTTGACCACCAGTGGCTTGGTGTGCAAGTTTCGGACGTATCGGCTGACCTTATCAATGTTGAGAAACTTCCCCGTAAAGAGGGAGCATATGTCAACGAAGTAATAAAAGACAGTCCTGCGGATTCAGCGGGTATCCGTTCGGGAGATGTAATTCTACGGTTCGGTGACAGGGAAATTTATGATGCGGACGGTTTGGTTCGAGCCGTCCGGAGATCGGAGGCAAATGAACCAATCAGGATTGTCGTTGTTCGAGACGGTCGACAACGAGACTTGACGGTCACATTACGCGAGCGGCCGCGCAGGCAAGCGGTACGTATTCCACGCCCGCCGGACACTCCACGGATAATGATGGCTCACCGGCACGGTCGTCTGGGTGTCAGCGTGATTGATTTGAATCCGCAGCTCGGTGAATACTTTAAAGTACCCGACGGAAAAGGAGTATTGGTAGAAAAAGTACACGAGAATACCCCCGCCGAAAAAGCCGGTATTCGTGCCGGGGATATTATAGTGAAATTGGATGATAAAGAAATCGCAACCGCCAGAGAATTGCGGCGAACACTGTCATCGTACGAAGCGGGTGAGGAGGTACGGATAGAAATAATCCGCGAAGGCGCCCGAAGAACCATTACCGCCCAACTTGAGGAGCATGAGTTTTCTGAATTCTATCTACCGGATTTCGATCAAGAAGAATTTGAGGTCAGAATATTCGGTCCGGGTGGTGTGGAAGAATTCCGCCGTAATATCGAGGAAAGCATTCGCCCCGGATTGGAAGATTTCAAAATACAGATGGAACAATTCAAGGACAAGATGAAAGATTTCAAGATAGAAATTCCGGAACACTTCAGAGACATTTCGAGAACACGACGGGTATAACCTCCTCCAAAAATCACTGTCACAGATGTAGGGAACCGGAATGTGCTGAGGGCAATCTGTGACAGTGATCTAATTATTTCGCTTCGCTCAATTGACTTTTATCCCGCCGCGGCGTATCTTCATACCAATTGTTTTATTGACTACAGGAGAAATCTATGGGTACCATAATTATCATTATTGCCGTCGCTCTTGTATTCTTGTGGGTCATATCAAGATACAACAGATTGGTGAGGTTGCGCAATCAAACCACGAACGGCTGGAAGCAAATCGACGTACAGCTCAAACGCCGTCATGATCTCATACCGAACCTTGTGAACACGGTCAAAGGTCAGATGGAGTTCGAGCGTGAAACACTCGAGAGTGTCATACAGGCACGAAACAGTGCTCTCAATCCGAAAGGCGTTGCCGACGCGGCTGAGAAGGAGAACATACTCACCGGCGCCCTCTCGAAATTGTTTGCTCTCGTTGAGAACTATCCTCAACTCCGTTCGAACGAAAACGTGAAGCAGCTTCAGGAAGAATTGACCAGTACGGAGAACAAGATCGCCTTTGCACGTCAATTCTATAATGACATCGCAACAAAATTCAACACAGCAACGCAGGTCTTTCCGGGGAACATCATTGCCAACATGTTCGGCTTTACAGGTGCGGAATTGTTCGAGATCACCGTTTTAACCGAGCGCGAAGTACCGAAAGTCGATTTATCGTTTAATAAAAAATCCAAATAATGGGCTTTTACAGAAGAAAACGCAACCTATACGAACAACAGGTTCACAACAAACGCATGACTATGGTTGTCATGGCCGGATTTATTTTATTTTTGGGCTTGCTTGGTTTCGGATTCGACATGATCATGCTCGAATTCTTCCCGCTTGGTACCTTGTTTGCACTCGCCCTCGGTGCAGGTACCGCCATGTGGAGCTATAACAGCGGGGCTGCTTCTGTTATTCGATCAACCGGCGCCTATTCCGCAGATCCTGACAACCCGGCACATCGTCAGCTCATTAATGTCGTCGATGAAATGACAATCGCATCAGGTATTCCACGACCAAAAATTTATATTGTTCCCGATAAAGCACCGAACGCGTTCGCAACCGGTAAAAATCCCGACGACGGATATGTTGCCGTTACCGAAGGATTGCTTGAAACACTGAACCGTGAAGAACTGCAGGCAGTCATCGCCCATGAGATCGCGCATATCCGTAACTATGATATTCGATTAATGACTATTGTAGCGGCACTTGTCGGCGCAATTGTACTTCTCGCCATGATGGCACGCCGAGCGATGTGGTTCGGCGGCGGGCGACGGTCAAGCGGCGGATCGGGACGAGGAGGCGGCGGACCTATTATGATCGTCGTACTCGTTCTCTGGCTCATCGGTATCATTCTTGCTCCGATCATCGCAAACATGATGGCAATGATGGTCTCCCGCAAGCGTGAATACCTTGCCGACGCAACCGCTGCCGAACTGACGCGCAATCCGCAAGGACTTGTCAGCGCATTGCACAAGATCAGCGGATCGTTTGTCAAACCGAAAGCAATTCACCGCGACGCCGCACATCTCTGTATATCAGATCCGTTTCATCTAAAACGGGAACAGCGAACGGGTTTTATGGCGGATCTTTTCTCGACGCACCCGCCGGTAAATAAACGTGTTGAGGCGCTACGCAATATGGCGTATCAGTATGAACAGCAGAAAACACGCGTGTAGTATCGTATCAAAACAATAACCTACAAATACAACAGACTCAACGCCGCAAAATAGATCAGCAACCCGAGCGCATCGTTACTCGTCGTGATAAACGGTCCGGTTGCAACCGCGGGATCTATTTTCAGTCGTGTCAGAATAAACGGGATCGTCGCACCGACGACCGTTGCGCTTGCTATCACAGTGAGCAGTGAAAAACCGAGTACGAGTCCAAACAGCGCATCGTCGATCCATAACCATCCCACAAGAAAGATCGACATGGCAAATACCAACCCGTTTGTTATCGCAACCCCGGACTCCTTGATCATTCTTTTCACAAGCATACCTTCCCATATCTCGCCCGTCCCCAGACCCCGGATAACAACGGCAGACGATTGGATACCGGCATTCCCCGCCATTGCCATAATGATAGGAATAAAAAATGCCGATGCTATTATTTTTTCAAGAGATTCGTGAAAGCTACTTAATATGACTGCCGATATCATTTGTCCCAAAAATGCAATCGCAAGCCATGGCATACGCCGTCTTGAGATATCCCACACTCCGTGACTGACAAGCTCCGTTCCCGCAATACCCGCGAACTTTTGTATATCTTCTTCCGCCTCTTCATGAATCACATCCATAATATCATCAAAGGTGATTTTCCCGAGCATTTCCCCTTTTGTATTTACCACCGGTACGGTTATAAGGTCGTATTTCTTCATAATATTTGCGACCTCCTCCTGATCGGTCAGCACATCAACTGAATGAAACTCCGATTCCATTACTTTGTACACCCGACGACGCGGATTATGGACGATGAGGTCTCTGACCGGGATAAACCCAACGAGTATTCCAACTTCATCCAGAACGTAGACATTATATATTTCACCTATCTCCTTCAACATTTTACGAACACGCTGAATCGCTTTCTGTATCGTATCATTTTTATTTACCGATACAAACTCGGTTGCCATAATACCGCCGGCGCTGTCGGTAGGATAACGCAGCAGTTCCTTCAGTGTTTGCGAATCCTCCTTATCTATATCATCGAGCACCCGCTCCGCGACCTCATCACTCAAACCACCCACAATATCGGCTGCATCATCTGAGTCCAATTCATCGACAATATCACGAATCCGTAGATGCGAAAGTCTTTCAAGCAAATCCTCCCGTACTTTTTCATCTAACTCGAGCAGTACCTCGCTTGCGGTTTCATCATCGAGGAGTTCAAATATAAAAAGCCGGTCCTCCGAATCGAGATTATCGATGATATCCGCTATATCGGGCGAATGAAGATCCGATAGAATATTGATAATGCTTGCCGTTGAACGGATTTGAATAAGCTCACGAAGATCATCTAAAAATTCCTCATCTATTTCGAACTCCCGGCTATCTTCCGGAAGCGGATCTACTGCCGCGCGTACCTTTGGTAACGACCCGCCGCGGTTCGGATTATTCTCGTTCTCTGTCGATAACATAAAATATCTCATCGGTTAGTTGAATAAAATCATTCACGGTGCACTCTTCCGGGCGTTTGTTCAGATCAAGTGAAAACGATTCATTATGCAATGCAATATCAGGGAATAGTGATTTCAAGCTTGTCCTGAGCATTTTCCGCCGTTTGCCGAAGGTACCGCGCACAATAAGCCGGTACAGATCCTCATCCGGAATATCATCACGATGCCGGTCGAATACGAGATGTATAACAGCGGATTCGACTGATGGTCGCGGATAGAATACCGTTGCGGGTACTTTGAAAAGAAGCGACGCTGTCGCCCATGTTTGTGTTAAAACGGATAGAATACCGTAGTCAGGCATCGATGGTTGAGCGGTAATACGGCGAGCCACCTCAAGCTGCATCAGCATCATCACATCGGAAACATATTGTCGCTGATCAATACAATGGAATAAAATGGGAGATGTAATGTAGTAGGGGATATTTCCTATAATACGAATCTTTCGTTGATCTACAATCAAATCGGCTATCGGGAGATCGAGTATATCACCATGAATTATCGTAACACGCTCATTTGATTCATACTGTTTCCGGAGAATCTCAACTGCGCGTATATCTTTTTCGATCGATATCAGATAATCACACTTTCCTGCAAGCAATCCGGTCAACATTCCTGTGCCGGGCCCTATCTCGAGTATACGATCGTTTTGATGAGGCGCAAACAGAGAGATAATCTTTCTTGCAATGTTTTTATCATGAAGAAAGTTTTGACCGAGTAATTTTTTAGGTTTGATCCGCTGCATGATCACCTGAATAATTTATATGAACACGATAACGACTACCGGGTAATTCTCCTCGCAGCCATTGTTCGATTGAAGGCGGGAGTTTTTTAAACGCTTCTTCAATAATCTCACGCGGCTCTTCAAAGATTATCGAAAGCCGCAGCGTGTCTTCTACTTCATTCAAAAATGCGGTATATAAAAACTCACTGTTGTCGATGGTCATCCTGCCGCCGCGTATAATAAACGTTCGATCATCAAAATTTATTTGTAAGCGACCGGTCAGCAGAACATCTGTAAATCGCTCGCCGGTTTCGGGATCTTTCAGTACGCCGCCGACATGCCCGTTAACCAGCAGCATATTCATTACACGAAAGCCCTCCAATTCGACATCTTTGTAAAAATCCTCTATAAGATATTCCAGATTAAGTCCCTGTTGAAAATAATGAATAGCGGCATTTTTTATGAGTAAAGATTTTATATGAATGTTACCCAGATCGCTGTGCTCAAGATTCACTTGGAGTCGCCTGCTCTCATCGCCGCCGTTCCAATCATATTGTAAATATGAGCGTTCAGGATCATACTTCAGGATACCGTGGAATCCGTCGATCAGAACCGAATCGACCTGAAATATTCGTGCAAACATAGTGATCGGCTTAAATTGTAGATATATACGGTTAACTGAGGCATCAACAGGAGAATATGCGGCATTTAGTTCGGCGGTTTTCCGATGAAAATTAACATTACGGAATTCAAGCGAAGAAGTGAACCCAAGATGGGCACCGGTTGATTCTATCTGAACCGTACGACCGCTCAGGGTTTCGAAAACCGGAATCATCACAAAATTCACCCGATCTTCGGTTAAATAGGCATTTAGATAGATAAGACCCATTGAAAAGAACACTACCGGGGCGGTAAGAACCGATCCCCAGAATATGAACCGCAGTATTAATCGCTTCGTCGATTTTTCCATCGGGACAACTCCTTCTCAAGATTTCATAAGATATCAAGAACATTAGACTTATACAAATTGATTATGCCCGTTTCATTGATTTTTACTCTATAATGTTGTACTTTTTTATGATTATCACTCTATTATTATATATTTATGCCAGAAGACAAGAACGAGACACAACCCAAAAAACAATACCGGCGAAGAAGACGCCAGTCAAAAAGCCAGAAGCAGCGGGAAAGGCAGTCCTCAAGCGGTCAACAAACCGACTCAAAGAATATTGCGACGTCAGTTGTCGTCCCACTCTATAATGAAGATGCATCGATACCGGAATTATCAGAGGAGCTGAAAAGCGTTCTCGGCGGTATGGGTATGCCTTACGAAATAATTTTTGTAGATGACGGCAGCACCGACACTTCGTTTAAAGTATTGCGGGGCCTTCACAAGAATAATAAGCGCATTAAAGTAATCCGTTTACGGAAAAATTTCGGCAAGAGTGCTGCATTATCACTCGGATTTCAACAAGCAAGCGGTGACATTGTCATCACACTCGATGCGGATCTTCAGGACGATCCGTCGGAAATTCCCAATCTGGTTAAGGAACTAAAAAAAGGATACGACGTCGTATCCGGCTGGAAGAAACGACGACGCGACCCGATCACCAAAACCATTCCCTCGAAATTATTTAACTATACCGTCCGCCTTGTTACCGGTATAAAGATCCATGATTTTAACTGCGGTTTAAAAGCATACCGGAAGGAAGTCATAAAAAGGATCAAAGTGTACGGTGAACTCCACCGTTTCATACCCGTGCTGGCACACTGGCAGGGTTTCAGCATAGGTGAACTGGTCGTGAAGCATCGAAGACGAAAATACGGAAAGACAAAATTCGGGATCACACGATTCATGAAAGGGTTTCTGGATTTTATCACTGTTTTGTTTACTACACGCTTTGCGGCGCGTCCCCTCCATTTGTTCGGTACGATCGGTTTGGTGAGCTTTTTCACCGGCTTTTTTATCGATGCTTATCTGACTATTCAATGGTTCCTCGGTAATATTACCTTGAGCAACCGACCGCTCTTGCTGGCGGGATTTTTACTTATAATTGTCGGCGTTCAGTTCTTTGCCATCGGATTGCTCGGTGAAATGATAAGTCGCGGACAGAATATGGACGACGAGTATTCGGTCCGGGATATACTCGATTGAACACTATGAAGTTGTCGGTCATTGTGGCAACATATAATCGCAAACATGAATTGAAGGAGTTATTTGAAAGCTTAACAAATCAAACGCTCCCTCCCGAACAATTTGAAGTCGTTATTGTCGATGACGGCTCGACAGACGGCACTGAACAAATTGTACATGAGATCAGATCAAATTCGCCGTTTACCATTCAATACCATTATCAGGAAAATAAAGGTCCGGGACACGCCCGAACCCTCGGCATGCAAAAAGCAAACGGCGATGTATTTATTTTTATAGATTCGGATTGTATCGCACCGCCTCACTATCTGGAAACCATCACAGATACTTTTAAAAACGGAAGCATCGATGCTTTCGGCGGTCCGGACAGATCTGCCGAGGCGTTTTCTGCCTGGGATAAAGCGGTGAATTATACCATGACCTCGTTTTTGACAACGGGAGGTATTCGCGGTTCATCGGGTAAAAAACTTGCCCGGTATTATCCGCGAAGTTTTAATATGGGCTTGCGGCGGGAGGTTTTCGATAAGATCGGCGGTTTCGGATCGATTTATCATTACGGAGAAGATATCGAGTTCAGTCACCGCATTATCAAATCCGGCGCCCGGGTAGTATATCTTGAAGATGCATATGTCTATCATAAACGCCGTTCTTCGCCCGTAGCGTTTGCAAAACAGGTTTTTAAAATGGGAAAGGGGCGCGTACAAATCGGTAAAATCGACAGATCGATGCTGGAGCCGCTGCATTTTGTACCGTCTTTTTCACTATTGTTTTTTGCCGTGCTTCTCCTCGGGTCTTTAATTTCAGGAGTAATCCGGACCGGATTTTATATAATGTGCGGTGTCATACTTTTAATTCTATCTATTGTGTTTGTCCACGGTTATATGAAAACACGAAATTTTCTTGCAGCGTTATTGATCCCCCCGGCATTGATTATTCAAGTGACAATGTATGGATTCGGTATGATTGCCCAAACAATAACAGGGAAGTAAAATCGCTATGAAAGGTATAATACTCTCGGGCGGCTCGGGTACACGGCTATATCCGTTAACGGTTTCGTTCAGTAAACAGTTGATGCCTGTATACGATAAACCCATGATCTATTATCCCCTCACCACGCTGATGCTCGCAGGAATTCGGGAGGTTTTGGTAATCACCACGCCGCAGGATCGACATGCATTTGAACGCTTACTCGGTGACGGATCGAAGTGGGGTATGTCTATACGGTATGCCGAGCAAGCTGAACCCCGCGGGATTGCCGAAGCATTCATCATCGGTGAGCGCTTTATTGATAATAATCCCGTTTGTCTGATACTCGGCGATAATATTTTCTACGGTGACGGTCTGATACGACAACTCGAAAGAGTTGTAACGCTTAAAACCGGAGCACATATATTCGGATACTTCGTAAAAAATCCCCGGCGGTACGGCGTTGTTGCATTTGATGAAATGCAAAATGTTATTAGCATAGAAGAAAAACCGGAACACCCGAAGTCACCCTACGCGGTAACCGGCATCTATTTTTACGACGGCACGGTTGTCAAAAAAGCACAATCACTCAAACCGTCCGGGCGGGGTGAGTTGGAAATCACCGATATAAATAACTTATATTTACGTGATGGAAAACTGACCGTATCACTCTTCGGAAGAGGGATAGCATGGCTGGATACCGGTACCCACGAATCATTGCTCGAAGCCGGCAACTTCATTCAGATCATAGAAAAACGGCAGGGGTTGAAAATCGGATGTCCGGAAGAAATAGCGTTTCGTAAAGGATTTATTTCCCCCGATGAATTACATGAATTGATAAAACCCCTCGCGACTACCGAATACGGATTATATTTATCCCGGATAGTGCGGCAATTGTGATTAATCCGATGTATAACTGGAATGAAAAAAGTTCTCATAATCTCATATTATTTTCCCCCGGCGGGAGGTCCCGGCGTTCAACGAGTACTCAAGTTTGTAAAATATCTGCGCGATTATAATTGGGAACCGGTGGTGTTAACTGTTGATAAGGGAGCATTTCCGAATGTCGACGAATCGCTCATAAGCGAAATACCTCCGGAAATAAAAATCATTCGTACAAAAACATTAAACCCCTTCGGAATATATGCAAAATTCTCAGGAGTAAAAGAACATAAAGCCGCGTCGGTTGGATTACTCACTGAAAGGAAAATGTCCGTCCGGGAAAAAATTTCCCGCTGGATCCGGGCGAACGTCTTTATCCCGGATGCACGGATCGGATGGTATCCGTATGCGGTTCGCGCGGGTCTGCGATATATCGATGCATATCGGGTCGATGCTATCATCACCTCCGGTCCGCCTCATTCGGTCCATCTGATCGGTTTAAAACTCCATAAGAAAACCAACATCCCGTGGATTGCTGATTTTCGCGATCCGTGGACGGATATCAGTTATTTTAACGATTTACCGATGACACGATTCGTTCAACGCAATCATCATCGATTGGAAAGGAAAGTGCTTACCGCCGCGTCGGCCGTCTCCACCGTAAGTCCGTCATGGAAAAACATATTTCAATTGAAAGCGGGAAATCATTATGAAGTGATATATAACGGATACGATGAAAGTGACTTCGGCAATCTAAAAATTAAAAAAAGAGATAAATTTATAATCGCACATATCGGTAATCTCTACGCCAGTAGAAATCCCGAAAATTTCTGGGAGGCATTACGGCTTCTCATCTTTCAACACAATATGACCGGTATTGAGGTCAGGTTGATCGGAAATGTCGATGCTGCGGTTCGTACTGCTATTTCAAAGAGGTCGTTAGATGAATTCGTATCTATTATTCCGTATCTTCCATATAAAGAGGCGCTTGCACACATGGGAGACAGCTCCCTCCTGCTGCTTATAATAGAACCATGGGAAGCCGCGGGCGGGATGATACCCGGAAAGTTGTATGAATATTTAGCATCCCGTCGACCGGTACTGGGTATCGGACCTGCAAACGGAGATGCGGCTAACATTTTATACGAATGTAATGCAGGAACTATGTTTGACCGGGAGAACACGCACAAAATTATCGGATACATTCAACACAACTACCGGATGTGGAAAGAAAAAGAAAATGTGCAGCTTGAGCATTCGCCGAACGTGCGGTTGTATTCACGAAAAGAACAAACATGTAAACTCGCTGAATTATTAAACAGATCGTATGAGCAAACGAAAAAAACGACAACAACAACCGCGTAAAAAGAAAGAGTGGGGCATTCCGGAAAAATATCAACACCCTGTGTTGATCGTACTGTTAATCCTGCTCTTTGCCGTATTCTTTCATGAAGCGTGGTTTCAGGGAAAGGTTTTCATAGCAGCCGATAATATAGCATCTCAGAGTTATACCCCGTACCGTGAAGCGGTTATCGAGCAAGGCGAACAACCACTGTGGATGCCGTATTTGTTCAGCGGTATGCCGGGTTTTGCGTCTTTATTCGTCAATGCCGACCGCTGGTACGACTTTACCCGCGAAGGTTTTGTTTTAATTATGTGGACATTCCGGGGGTTCTTCGGGGGTAATGATGTTTTCAGGGTAGTTTTCTATCATCTCATTCTGGCGCTCGCCCTTTATAGCCTGATACATTACAAGGTGCGGAATGCATACATAGCATTTTTTGCCGCGGCTTCGTTCTCATTCGGAACCGGGATCATTATCTGGATAATGGCAGCACACAATATTAAAGCATTATCGTTTGCGATCTTCCCGCTCATGCTGCTCTTTGCCGAGATAATGAAAGAGAGAATCAAGCTGTGGCACATTGTTGTTCTGACCATCGGCATTCACATCGGTTTTACTGCACATCATATCCAGATGTTTTATTACGCATATCTGGGAACGGGGATTTACTTTGCCTTCTTCATCATACGCAATTTAATTAAAAAGGTCAGTGTTTGGAATTACATCCGGACGGGCTTAGTAATTGCCGGGTGCAGCGTCGCTGCTTTTTTAATGAGCTCGGACCGTTATTTATCGACATGGGAGTATAATCAATATTCGCAGCGCGGCGCTCCGCCGGTTACCGCCGTTGATAGAGAAAAACCGGCACAAGCCGGCCTCGATTACGATTACGCAACCGGATGGTCGTTCAGTCCTCAGGAGATCACGACATTTTTTGTACCATCATTTTACGGTTTCGGGAATCATTGGTATGAAGGTCCGCTGACGAATTATGAAAGGGTGCGTGTCAACACTTACTTTGGACAAATGCCGTTCACCGAGCAGCCCATGTATATGGGGATCGTCCTGCTGTCACTGGCATTTGTCGGCGCGATAATGTACCGTAAAGATCCGTTTATTCAATATCTGCTTATTCTCTCGGCTATATCGTTATTAATATCGTTCGGAAGGAATTTCCCGGTTCTCTACGACTTGTTTTATCATTACATGCCGTTGTTCAATTCATTCCGTGTCCCGAGCATGATTTTGATTTTATTTCACACAAGCGTTGCGATCTGTGCCGCATATGGATTAGCCGGAATGTATGAAAAAATAAAACAAAGCGGGTCCCGATCCTTACCGGTCTGGCTGCGCCGGACGCTTGTCTCGGTAGGAGTAATATTTGTTCTCTCAATTATCGCGCGCGGGACTTTTGAACAGTCATATATCGGTCTGATCGAATCGTCGGGCCGTCCCGTTCCGCCTCAATTATTTTCATGGATCTATGAACGGATGATTAACGATCTGAGTTTTAATTTCGGTCTCCTCGTTGTTCTTTTCGGATTGATAACGTATGCTTATCGCTCATCACCGCAGTTTGTCGTTATCGTCGGCGCCGTGACGATACTCAGCATTACCGACCTGTGGAGAATCTCCTACCGGCCGATGCATTATCAACCGGCCGAAGCGTGGGAACAGGTATACCGTGCAACCGATGCGGTACAATATGTAAAGAACGACGATTCTGTTTTCCGCATAGCGCGCCTCCAGCAAGGACGGCCTGTCGGCGATAATCAAATGGCATATTATTTACTTCAGGATATCCATGGATATCATCCGGCAAAAATACGTGTCTATCAGGATATGCTCGATGAAGTCGGTATCCATAATGCATTCGTGTGGAATCTGTTGAACGTAAAATACGTTATCACCGATCAACCGCGTAGTGAGCCGTATTTTGAAGAAGTATTCCGCGGAGAGCAAATCGTTTACGAGAACACAGAACGCCAGCCGCGCGCCTGGTTTGTGGATACTACCGAAGTCCGGCGGGGTATTGATATCCTGAGAACAATGAGAGAAGGTGCGTTTGATCCGTCTGTCACAGCATATATTAACGAACCGCTGTCGGCAACGATTTCAGCTCCGGATGAAAATTCTCAGGTACAGATCACCGATTACGGAATACATACTATCACAGCGGATGTTTCGGCGTCCGGTACACATTTTCTGGTATTCAGCGAAGTATATTATCCTCCGGGCTGGAGAGCATTTTTAAATGGCGAGGAGATCGATATTATTCAAACAAACCATTTTCAGCGTGGTATGGTGATACCTGAGGGTGAACATGAGTTGCAAATGTTGTTTGAGTCGCGGATGTACGAAAGAGGGAAGATAATCACGTTGTTCGCAAATATAATTATATTAGGATTAGGATTCGGATTAGTACTTGTGGTCCTTTACTATAGGAATAAACCGAAACGATCAGATGGCTGAATTTCTTTCAAAAAAATTTCTTATCGGACCGGAATTACGTTACAAGAGAACCATTAACTTTATGAAGGAGTCTCTCCCCCCTCCGGCTCATTTACTCGATCTTGGTGAAGAAAACCGGCTCAGCACTCTATTATCGGACATGGGTTACATTGTACAAAATACCCAAGGTGATCTTGATTTACATCCCGAAATTGTGAAAAATAATAATGTTGACGCTGTAACGGCATTCGAGATCCTTGAACATCTCATCGCTCCATTTAATGTGATACGGTCTATTAACGCTCCCCGTCTTTTCGCTACGGTACCATTAAATTTATGGTTCTCAAAGGCACACTATAACAAAGATGATCCTTGGGATCGTCATTTCCATGAATTCGAAGAATGGCAATTTGATGCATTGCTTGAGAAAGCCGGTTGGATAATAATCCGTCGTGATAAATGGAATAATCCGGTTATCAAACCCGGATTTCGTCCGATACTTCGCTTATTTACTCCGCATTATTATGCTGTAGAGGCAGTGAGAGAAGAAGCATGAGTGATTTCATTTACTCATCAAAGAACATAGCACCATCTACTCTTACCTTGACGTTGACCCGTATATACGCCAACGAACCAATCGATTGTTATGAATTTCGGGGAAAATGGGGAACTATTGCCGTTAGTAAGAACCACTACCGG
>PWJF01000386.1 GCA_003560935.1 Ignavibacteriales bacterium | reverse complement strand
AGAGAGCAGCGATGAAAAGCTCAACCGCATGGTAAATATCTGGAATCAATATCAATGCATGGTTACCTTCAATATGTCACGGAGTGCTTCATATTTTGAGTCGGGCATAGGGAGAGGTATGGGGTTCCGTGATTCTAACCAGGACCTGATCGGATTTGTACATCAGATCCCGGTGAAAGCCCGGCAGAGGATTCTCGATATTGCCGCAACACAATTTGAAGACGGTGGTGCATATCATCAGTATCAACCGCTGACAAAGAAGGGGAATGGTGAGATCGGAGGTAACTTTAACGACGACCCGATGTGGCTTATTCTCTCTACATCTGCGTACATTAAAGAAACGGGCGACTTCTCTATTCTTGAAGAAAAAGTTCCTTTCGATAATAATAATTCCAAAGCGCAAAGTTTGTTTGAGCATTTACGCCGGTCGTTTTATCACGTAGTAAATAATCTCGGTCCGCACCGGTTGCCGCTTATCGGTCGGGCCGATTGGAATGATTGTCTTAATCTTAATTGCTTTTCTACCAACCCCGACGAATCGTTTCAAACAACCGAGAACAAATCGGGAGGGCAGGCGGAATCGTTGTTTATTGCCGGACAATTTATTCTCTACGGTAATGAGTTTGTATCACTATGTCGAAGAATCAGAAAAGATAAAGAGGCGGATGAAGCAATCCTATATATAGAAGAAATGAAAGAAGCGGTAAATAAACACGGCTGGGACGGTGATTGGTTTCTACGAGCATACGATTATTATGGCAACAAAGTCGGCAGCATTGAAAATGAGGAGGGAAAAATATTTATCGAGACGCAAGGTTTCTGTGTAATGGCAGGAGTTGGGTCCGATGATGGAAAAGCCGAGAAGGCTCTGAAATACGTGAAGAAATACCTTGATTGTGAATATGGTATAGTATTACATCATCCTGCATATACGAAGTATTATTTAGAGCTGGGTGAGATCTCTACCTACCCGCAAGGATATAAGGAGAACGCCGGAATTTTCTGCCATAATAATCCGTGGATAATGATTGCCGAAACTGTAATCGGCAACGGTGATAATGCTTTTGAGTATTATAAGAAAATTACTCCCTCATATTTGGAAGATATAAGCGACCGGCACAAGACCGAACCGTATGTGTATTCACAAATGATAGCCGGTAAAGACGCACCGAAACAGGGGGAAGCAAAGAACAGTTGGTTAACGGGGACAGCGGCATGGAATTTTTATGCGATCAGTCAGTATATTCTGGGCATTCGTACGGATTACGACGGCTTGATTATAGATCCATGTATTCCGAAAAACTGGGATGGGTATTCGGTGACGCGTAAATATCGCGGTGCTATGTACCTGATTGATGTCGAGAATCCCTCTCACGTATCAAAAGGTGTACGGTGTATTTCGATCAATGGAGAGGAGAAATCACCGGGAGTGATACCGGTGATGCCAGAAGGTACCGTGAATTGTATAAAAGTTATTCTTGGTTAGCCGGTTTATAATTTTTCTCTTCCAAAAACCAAATTGACTTTCCGGGCTATTTTACCTATTTTTAATGTTTTATATCCGTTCCCCTATCAGTAACCCGACATGTTATATAGTTGAAAATACAGAGGATACGAAATGGCGAAATTCCGTGGTGTAGACTATTATAATCTGGATGATATATTGGAGAAAGATGAAATTCTCGTCCGTGATACGATACGCGAATTTGTTGAAGATAATGTTATTCCGATCATCGAAAAACATAACAGAGAGTGTTCCTTCCCGAAGGATCTCATACCGAAAATCGGAAAGCTTGGACTGCTCGGGTCGACGCTACCCGAAGAATACGGTTGTGCGGGGATGAACAATGTCGCGTACGGACTGGTCATGCAGGAACTCGAGCGGGGGGACAGCGGCATCCGGAGTTTTGCATCGGTACAAAGTGGACTTGTTATGTATCCGATATTTACGTTCGGAAGTGAGGAGCAGAAGAAGCACTGGCTGCCGAAACTCGCTTCGGGCGAAAAGATCGGATGTTTCGGATTGACGGAACCCGACTTCGGCAGCAATCCTGCCGGTATGATAACCCGCGCGGAAAAGAAAGGCAGCCGCTATGTGTTGAACGGCGCCAAGATGTGGATCACCAACGGTACGATTGCAGACGTTGCCGTTGTGTGGGCAAAACTTGACGGTGAGATACGCGGCTTTCTTGTCGAAAAAGGTACAAAAGGATTTTCGGCTCCGGAGATGAAGGGTAAACATTCGCTGCGTGCGTCGGTGACATCCGAACTCGTGTTTGAAGATTGCGAGATACCCGCAGAGAATCTTCTGCCGGAATCGGGCGGTTTGAGATCACCGTTGATGTGTCTGAATGAGGCACGTTACGGTATAGCATGGGGTGTGCTCGGGGCTGCAATGGCGTGTTACGATACTGCTTTACACTATGCACAGACGCGTATTCAATTCGATAAACCGATTGGATCGTTCCAGTTGATACAGGAGAAGCTGGCGTATATGGTTACCGAGATAACAAAGGGACAATTACTGTGTTGGAAACTCGCCCTGATGAAAGATGCCGGTACGTTTAAACACACGCAGGTTTCGATGGCGAAGCGAAATAATTGCTATCACGCGCTTGAAATAGCCCGAACAGCCCGGGAGATTCTCGGTGCGAACGGTATTCTCGATGAGTATCCCGTTATGCGTCATGCCGCTAATCTTGAATCTGTTAAAACATACGAAGGGACGCACGAAATGCACACGCTCATTATCGGTCAGGATATTACCGGAATTTCAGCGTTTACGTAAAAGGATTGATTTTATGGCGAAGAATAAATTTATAGGTGATGCACTTACGTTCGACGATGTATTGCTGGTCCCGGCAAAATCGGATGTACTGCCGCGGGATGTGGAAACAACAACACGGTTTACACGCGGGATAAAGTTGAATATCCCGGTCGTAAGCGCGGCAATGGATACCGTTACCGAAGCCGAAATGGCTGTCGGACTTGCCCGCGAAGGGGGTATCGGTATTATCCATAAGAACATGACCATTGAAGAACATGCCGCACAGGTTGATCGCGTAAAGCGATCCGAAAGCGGTATGATCATGAACCCGATAACACTCACGCCGGATAAAAAAGTTCGCGACGCACTTGAGTTGATGCATAAGTACAGTATCTCGGGCGTGCCAATCGTCGACGACGGTAAACTCGTGGGTATACTGACGAATCGTGATCTTCGTTTTGAACCTAACCAGGACCTTGCGGTCAGCGAGGTGATGACGAGCGGTAACCTTGTGACGGTGTCCCGAGGAACTACTCTCGAAGAAGCGGAAAAAATTTTACAAAATCATAAAGTAGAGAAGCTTCCGGTCGTCGACAAAAAAGGAATGCTTGTCGGATTGATCACCTTTAAGGATATTCAAAAGAAAAAAAGTCATCCCAATGCATCGAAGGATAAACACGGACGCTTGCTTGTCGGTGCGGCGGTGGGTGTGGCCGGTGATACAGTCGATAGGGTTTCTGTGCTGGTAGAACATAGTGTAGATGTGGTAGTTGTAGATACGGCTCACGGACATTCAAAGGGCGTCATCGCCATGGTGAAACAACTCCGGAAGAAATTTCCCGACCTGCAAATTGTAGCGGGCAATGTTGTTACCGCCGAAGCGACCAACGATCTCATAAAAGCAGGAGTCGACGCGGTCAAAGTTGGCGTCGGCCCGGGATCCATTTGCACAACGCGCGTGGTTGCCGGCGTCGGGGTACCGCAGGTAACTGCTGTGTATGAATGTGCAAAAGCTGCGTCGCGGAATAAAATTCCGATCATTGCCGACGGCGGTATCAAGCAGACCGGCGATATCGCAAAAGCGATCGCCGCCGGCGCCGACACGGTTATGATAGGCGGAATGTTTGCAGGCGTTGAGGAAAGCCCGGGTGAAAAAGTTCTCTATGAAGGCAGAACATATAAAATCTATCGCGGCATGGGGTCGCTTAGTGCCATGAAAAAGGGGAGCAAAGACCGTTATTTTCAGGATGTGGAGGATGAACTTCCGAAACTCGTACCCGAAGGAATTGAAGGTAGAATACCGTATCGCGGACCTCTTTGCGAAACCGTACACCAGATGGTGGGAGGTTTGCGTGCTGCGATGGCGTATTGCGGCGTCAGAACAATTTCCAAAATGAAACGTGATGCCCGGTTGGTACGGATGACCGTTGCCGGGCTGCGTGAAAGCCATCCGCACGATGTACAGATCACCCAGGAAGCTCCGAATTATCACCTGTAGATATAAATGGAGAACGGTTCAATAACGGAACGCCGACTTGCGTATATCGCTTACCTGTTTGATGAGCACAAGCTCGATGCCTTGATCATTTCCCGGCTTGCGCACATCAGATATCTGACAGGGTTT
>PWJF01000034.1 GCA_003560935.1 Ignavibacteriales bacterium | reverse complement strand
TGTGAGCATCGAAGTTACACCGCGAAAGGCACATGACACCGATGCCACTATAGAAGAAGTTCGGCTGTTGTGGGACAGGATCGAACGTCCGAATCTGATGGTGAAAATCCCCGCAACGGATGAGGGGCTGCCCGCGATAGAACAAATGATCTTTGAAGGAAAGAACATTAACGTTACTCTGATATTTTCGGTTGAGCGATACAAACAGGTAGCAGATTCGTATATCTCAGGTATTGAAAAAAGAGTGCAGGGAAGAAAACCGGTCGACCGCATTGCATCGGTTGCAAGCATCTTTGTCAGCCGTATCGATACGCTCGTCGATTCATTGCTTGAAAATAAGATAAAAGAAGTTCCCGAAGAGCTTGAGAAAGAGCAGTATCAAAACCTGATGGGATTAGCCGCGGTTGCAAATACCAAGCTTGTGTACCAGGCATATAAAGAAAAGTTTTCGGATAAACGTTTTATCCGTCTTACCGAAAAGAACGCCCGGGTGCAGCGTCCGCTCTGGGGAAGCACCAGCACAAAAAACCCGTCGTATGATGATCTGAAATATGTTTCGACGTTGATCGGTCCCGATACCGTCAATACGGTTCCGCCCAATACCTATGAAGCGATTCTTGAAAAAGTAAAACCACAAAAAACAATTGAACAGGATGTCGACAAAGCGTGTAAGCAAATTGAAGAACTCAAAAAAGCCGGCATCGATATGGATTGGGTGATGAAGAAACTTGAAAGCGACGGTGTGGCGGCGTTTGAGAAATCATTCGACGGGTTGTATGAGAAACTCGAGCAAAAGAAGAAAGAGTTTGCCTCGTCTTCAGTAAATCCCTAATGGATATCAATTCAACGCCTCTTCTCAATAACGGCATTGAAATTCCCCGTTTGGGACCCGGCGACTATCGATCAGAACCAGGAATTGAGACGGAGAACGCCGTCATATGTGCGCTCGAAGAGATTCGTACAAGGTGTTAGCAGCATGACCTCATCGTTCTTACGAAATCGGTACGCCGTGAACGAATTTTCGAAAACGCCGATGTGTTTGATTTTTCCATATCCGCCGGCGATATGACAATATTGAATTCCTTTCATGATTACTACCGCGTAGCGTGAGACCCGACGAAGGTCCCGTAGGCCGCTCGTTGTTTCACAATTATTTTTTTGTTACAATTAAATATTGCGTTAAAACGCACCATTTATTTGATTTTTATGTTACAGTAATGTATGCGGAAGTTTTTGAAAATAGCAGGGTGGGTCATTGCAGCGGTATTTGTGCTGTTTATCATCATCGTTATAGCCCTCCAGGTTTCGTTCGTTCAAAACTATATTGCACAACGGGCAGTGCAACATCTTTCCGAACGGCTCGATGCGAGGATCGACGTCGAGAGCGTACGCATTCGAATACCTCGTTCGGTACATATAGATGGTTTGTATATCGAAGATCAGAAGCAGGATACACTTTGGTATAGTGAAACCATAGCGGTTAAACTCGATATGCTCGGACTGCTTCGTAACAAATTGACGGTTCATTCAGTTTTACTTGATAATGTTATTGCGAGGGTCATGCGGTCCGATACCGGAGAACACTTTAATTTCGATTTCATAGCTGCTGCATTTGCCTCAGAGGAATCGATCGCCGAGTCCCCGAATAATAAAGAAAATGGTGAGAGAGCTCAGTTTGACATTGCGATACGCACCGTAACCCTTAAGAATATTCGTGCACACTTCAGTGACGAAACCGGCGGAGATGAAGCAAAGCTCAATCTCGACGAATTGATGATGGAAATTGATAACATCGATCTTGAAGAGATGAGATTTGCGATTGCACGGTTCGATCTCCGTGGCGTAAAAGCTCGTATAATACAATCCAAGGAAACAGAACCCGTTGATGAAGAACCGGGTGAACCTACCGATCTCGGTATGATTGCAGCGACTATCGGTTTATCCTCAATAGATATTGAATATCACAATAAAGTGACCGGCAATTATGTTCACCTCGATTTGCCTTCGCTTGATGTGCGGGATATATCATATGCATCCCCCGGTAATAATATTTCGGTTTCATCGATAAAAATCGATCGTACCGCGTTTGCGTTTCGCTCTCCGGCTGACAGTAACAAGAGTGATTCCGTAGAGGGTATCGATTTTACTGATTTAAATATCGCCGACTTTAATCTTCATATCGAGGATATACGTTATGAGGGAGAGATTGTACACGCACACATACATTCCATTAACCTCCGTGAACAGAGCGGTTTTGTTCTTGAAGATCTTGTTGCACGCCTGCGTATCGATGAGCAATCGGCACGTGTGGATGGATTAAATCTACGCACCGGTGTTTCACGAATAAGCGGTGAGTTTTCAGCCGAATATTTTTCGCCCGATGCTGTACGTGAAAACCTCGGGCAGGTGCGCATTGATCTTTCATTGAATGAATCGGTCCTCGGTTTTGGCGATGCCGTATTCATCCAACCAGATTTGATTGACTTGCTGCAAATTGAGAGAGATGCCGGTTTGACGCTTTCGGCATCGGTCAACGGAACCGTTGACGACCTCACAATCGGAATGATCAAGGCGTCGCTCCTTGAATCTACATATCTGAAAACATATGGCCGCATAACGGGGTTACCTGATCCGGACAAAGCAATTTTCGATCTGACACTTGAAGAAATATCGACCGGCCATGATGATATTCATCGGCTTATTTCAGCCGATATGTTGCCCGATAATATTACCATACCATCATCAATCAACGTAGCCGGTAATTATAAAGGAACAATATCCGAGTTTGAGACATTTATTACTGTGCGTACCACATTCGGACATATCGTTGCTGCGATGACTTTAGATATGCGTGAAAATGAGCAACGATACAATGGAAATCTTACTGTCAGCAGGTTTAATCTCGGAGAATTGCTCAACGATCCTGAACGATTCGGTCGGGTATCGCTTACTGCTTCAGTCGATGGTAGAGGATTCGACATGGAATCTATTGACGCATTGCTCGATGCAACAATAGATCATACCCATCTTCTGGGATATGATTATAAGGATCTCCGTATCGATGGAAGATTCCGAAACAGGCAATTCACCGGCTATGCGGGGATGGATGATCCGAATCTCATATTCAGCTTTAACGGAGATGCACAATTTACCGACGACGACCCGGTCTTTGCGTTTGAGTTTAATCTTGAACATGCCGACCTGAATGCGCTGCAATTGGTTGATGATGACCTGACGGTACGCGGTACGCTCAGAACCGACTTTACAGGAGCTTCTATCGAATCGATTAACGGTAGTGCACATTTGAGCAATGTGCTTGCTACGCAGAACCAGAGGGAATATCCCATCGATTCTCTTGTTGTCAACGCTGCAACGCTGCATGGACATCATCATTTAACCGTTTATTCCGATATTTTTTCAGCGGAATATGAAGGCAGTGTCAATGTAGTAGATGTTCCCTCGATTATAATAGATCATATCGATCATTACTTTCAACTGCACCATCTTGATATCGAGGAGGAGCTTCCGGACCGGCATTTTACGTTCAGTATCAAATTGCTTCATCCGGATGTACTGTCGGATATAATCTTACCCGGACTCCACGATCTATCGCCCGCAACGATCGAAGGTGTCTATACCGGTGCAAACCGGAATCTTAATGTGATGGTTGATTTCCCGGCGGTTGCCTATGAGTCGTATGTACTCGATTCCGTACGTGTACAAATAGAATCCGACCGCGAGAAAATCGATTACGATATACGATCTGCGCAATTCGTAATGCCCGGTATGAATATAACCGCTCCCGAGATTTACGGTATGATAAAAAACAATATCATTTCAACAAACATCGCTCTGCATGACGATAAACGTGCAACAGTGTTTGCACTTGGTGGAGTGTTTGCGAGTTCGGATACCGTTTATACGTTCAGCCTGGTACCGGGTGAGCTTGTAATAAATTACGATCGTTGGAGTGTTCAGGAAGAGAATTACATACGTTTTGGAGGTGATAAACTGTATATTCATAATGTGCGTCTGGAGCGGGCAGATAGCCATATAGCAGCCCGGAGCATTGATGACGGCACTCCGGCGCCGCCGGTAGAAATTACGATCAGCGATTTCGACATTTCGGATTTACCCCGGATGATCGGGAACGACGACTTCACGCTTGCCGGCATGATCAATGCCCGGGCTGAGTTATCCGATGTACTAGCCGGATTGAAGCTGAATGTTGAAATGCTTCTTGAGGATCTTGTTTTCCAGGGAAGCGAAGTGGGTACTATAGAACTTCTTGCTCGAAGTGATGTGCCGGATCGATATGATCTCGAAGTGAACATCGGCCAACACGAAAACCGCGCACATATTTCAGGATATTTTCTCACGGGTGAAGGCGCA
>PWJF01000031.1 GCA_003560935.1 Ignavibacteriales bacterium | reverse complement strand
TGTTCCTTCTTCGTTCACGTCGATGAACGTTTTATGCATAACATCGGAGATGTATGCGTTGCGCGGCTCAAGGTTTTTATCGTATAATCCGGTAAAGTCTGCATTGGATAGATCGAACGCCAGATGCATGCCAAGCGCCTTAAGTACATCGACAAGCGATTCTTCATACTCAAGTTGAAACCGCGGCAGGAAGAGATCGATTTCCTGCTTATTATCCGGCAATAGCGATATCCATTCATGCCACTTTTCGATTGTTATAGAAGCCGTAAAGTCGTGTATCGATTGATCCTCCGGCGGCAGAATAATCGTCATACTGAATAACTCATCCCCGTACGGAAGATCGATGATACCGATATCCTGCGACTGATAAAACCGGAATGAATTATTTTGCAACATCATCTTAACCGGTATCGTTGCGCCATCGGGAAGCTGGAAATCCGCGTCCCTTGTTTTATTTTTATCGAACTGATATGTCCAGTCCCCCTTGAAATATATAGCATTGATTAAAAACATCATGGTAAGATGATCGATCACTTCGGGGGCTATCTCCTCAATCAGTCCATTGGTTTTCTGCTTTACCCAGTTATTAATGATTTTCGGCGCTTCCGGACTGTTGAAATCAAGACCCTGAACCTCGGCGTCGAAGTACTTTTTGTTCGTCTCGATGAACTCCTTGAGCACGGGAAATGTATACCGGTACCATACCGAATTGGCAATTAACATTTCAACAGAAGGATCGACATAAGGCAGCAAATCGAGTAATCCGCGGTACGATTCATTTATTTCATCGATCGACAAATTGTGAAACTCCAATACCTGTTTCATCTCTTCCTGCGTTTTCCCTTGTGCACCGTGCAGCGCCATTCCCAGTGCTATAGAAATACTCAATGGAGAGATGAAAATATTATCGCCTTCGTCATCCAATTCGCTCAACTTTGCAAGAAGATTGATTCCGAATGTATTCGCAGCTCCCGTTACCTCTTTCTCCGCTGCCGTCAATTCGCGCATCCCGGCGGTATGTTTGACCGGTTCCATCGGCGTCCAGCAGGAGGAGAAAATAATGGAACAAATGAGAATGATAATAATTACTGATAAACCCTTCATGGCTTCACCTTTCTGGTTGTTGATTACAATTTATGCACTGCTCTTATCTCTTTATTGCACGTATCGTCAGAAGATCCACGATAACCGTTCCGGATACAATACCGCCGGCGGCAGCTCCTTTCAGGTCTTGAAAATTGTATCCGGGCTTCCCTCACGAATTTCAATACAGAACGGGATAAACAACCGATCAGATATGGCAGTACCCTTTCAAGATGAAGATAATTCGGTTCCTTCTTCCAACCACATCGGGGGCGTGATAGACGGTAGGTTGGTAACTGTGTAAAACTACTAACTATTGTCCAATTCTTCACGGCTCGTCCTCATATAAGATTGGACATGGAACAAAGCCGCATGACTCCGCTATATAGTATTAAGATACAGATACATGCATAAATTACCTATATCAATTAAAAACTTTTCCCGATTTAATTCACCCGTAATTATCCGATTTATTTTTTTACAACTCATCGAAATACAATATTTAAGAATTCACGTATCATCCATAGAAACAATCATGAGCCAATCCCAAGAAATTTAGCGATTTAAGCTAAGAATTTTTTATCACCCGGCCGATGATCGATTATTTGAGAGGAAGGGGTTGATCTGGTATCACCGGTTGACAATAGACCACGATGGCTATCGGGGACAGTAGACAATCGTTCGCCTCAACTGTCATTGTCAACTGCCAACTGTTTACTTATTTTACAGACCCGTGAGATAGATAAAAAACCACAATTTGGACAGAAACGAAAATATTCTTATTTTAAAGAGCGTCCGTAGCTCAGTTGGCAGAGCAGCTGACTCTTAATCAGCGGGTCGGGAGTTCGAGTCTCCCCGGACGCACTTTGTTATTTCCAATATACTACTTTTTATCAAAAATGGGACATGAACGTTTTACTGGTTTTCTTTCATCGCTTTTGTGCAGCTTTTCAGACCGTCTACTGCAAGAACTATCACCGCTAACGAACCGAGAATAGCCGGGATGATATATATCTGCTCATAGTTCACTCCTTCGAACCAGTATCCAAACACGGGCGATCCTAACCACGCTCCAATCCAACCGAGTACAACCTTACTGAGAAAAGATGTAATCCCCGGGACAATGTAATATTTCAATCCGAAATGTAAAATTGCAGAAACGACTACACTAATAATGAGTAGAATCAGAAAGCTTACGAAATCCATGCCAATCATGGTGGACCTCCTTATAAGATGTTTCGGATATTAGATGAGTTAAGTGGGCACGACAAAATTGATTCATTTTTTTAACTAGCTGTAATAGACACTATCAGGCTTTTCCATTTCCGCCCCTTTAGTACGAACCTTCAACATACAATATGAGCAGTATCCTGTCAACGGATTCTTCGACAACCAGTCTTCCGGAATTTCTGTCCCGCAGCTAATGCATAACCCGAACAAACCCTTATCAAATCTATCAAATGCTTTTCGTAAATATACAATGGCCGCATCGGAAGAGAAAAATAATATTCCGCTTTTATTTATATCAGAAATCAAGTTGATAGGATCTTGTGGTGCTCGAGCCACTATACAATTCACCCGCAGATCATTGATTACTTCATCCAATGGCTGATTAAAATAGTGCCGGCAAACTAAATCAAATTCTTCAATTAATTTTCGGGCTATTTTCTTCTTTATCGATCGGTTCATACATATATCACCCCCTCCAACGTATCAATATATAATTACATCAGGTCCAAGAAACATTCTCTCTAACAGCTCTCAGGTATTCCGTTAATCTTTAAATCTACGATGTATAGAAACAACGATTCGTAAATCCTACGTGGTAAAGAAATAGGAATTTGCGACGTATCGGTACCAGTGAATGAATTAATCTACTATCAGAAATTTTAGAGGATATTTTCCAACCATATCGACGGCTCCTTATCGTTAGGTGGTGAGTTCCGTCGTAGGCCTCATCGTGCGCCGGAATAATCACAGGATTGATGAGGGTACGGTAATCTTTTGAATGACATTAGTATATATGAAAAAAAAGGATTGAAGTCAATACGGTCAAGACTTGTGGAATTGTTTTGCAGGAGAAATATACCGGATTATTTCATCTTCTTATCTTATATCCCCAGCGGCCATACAAGTATAATAAGCGGTACTCCAACAAGTATAATTAATATCTCAAGCGGCAGCCCCAGTTTCCAGTAATCGCCGAAATTATACCCGCCCGGACCCATCACAAGCGTGTTGGATTGATGTCCGATTGGCGTAAGAAATGCACAGGATGCGCCTAATGCAATACACATAAGGAAAGGATCGACCGATGCCCCCAGCGTATTTGCAAGGTTAATGGCAATCGGCGACATCAACACCGCCGCGGCTGCATTGTTAATAATATCGGAGAGAAACATTGTTGCGACAAGGAGTATTACAATAGTTGCAACAGGCGGCATCTGGCCGGAAAGGGCGAGTAATTGATTTGCGATTGTCTCGGCTCCTCCGCTCGTTTCAAGAGCTTGACCGACAGGTATCATCGCTCCCAGTAAAATTATAATTGGCCAATCGATGCTTTCATACAATTCGCGTACTGAAATGAGGTTTATAAGTACCATTACAACGGCTGCAATTACAAATGCAAGCTGTACGGATAAAAGTCCGGCTGCTGCAGCAAGAATTGCCGATCCGAATATGAGTCCGGCTTTTACGACACGACGTTCAGTACCGATCCGGAGTTTTCTTTCGGCCAGAGGCAAACACCGTAACTCTTTGAGTATTTGATGAATGATATCGATCGGACCATTGAGCAGCAACACATCGCCCGGAGCAAATTTTATCTTTCCGAGACGTTCGATTATTCTCTCCCCTTTACGCGATATTGCCAGAAGGTTGATTCCGAATCTGTTGCGCAGATTAAGATCTATCGCAGTATTTCTTATCATCGGGGATCCTTCCATAACGACCGCTTCCATAACGGTGATCTCATCGGTTCCCAGTTTTTCGCGGTCTATCTTTTTACTGCCCGCCAACTTTAATTTTCCCCAATCGATAAATGATTTCAGATTATCAGGGTTTGTTTCGACAATTAACGTATCCCCTTTTTTTAATTTCTCGAATCCCGCCCGCGCAACAAGTTTTCTACTATTACGTACAATACCGATAATATTTACATCGACACCGGTCGGAAACTTCATGCCGCGAATCTGTTGGCCAATGAGCGGAGACTCTGCCTGTATTTTCACCTCTGTAATATAATCTTCGATATGAAACAAATCCTCGGATGAAGTTTGACCCTTTCTATACGGCAGAAAACGCCATCCAAG
>PWJF01000068.1 GCA_003560935.1 Ignavibacteriales bacterium | reverse complement strand
CATTGACAACCTTAACAGAGAGAATTGTGTCGAGATATTCGGTACTCCAGTCTTCGTCGGTCGCTTCATCGACGTCAATGATTGCACGGGTATCGCTGCAACCGCGAAGCTTTAACTTAACCGCGTCCGCAAGCTGTTTCAGTTCCGGGAGAAAAATCGAAGCCGCGGCACGATCCACAAGTACGGTTTCAAGTGCGTTGCAAACTTCCGGCATCAACATCTTGCTGTCCATTACGATATCGAGCGCCTTCTTTTTATCGGCAGATTTGTGTACATAACAATGACACACACCTTTGTAGTGTTTAATAACCGGTATGCGGGAATTTTCATTCACATACCGTATCAATCCTTCGCCGCCCCGCGGTATCACGAGATCGATATAATCGTTCTGTTTTAGCAGTTCCTGAACTAATGAACGATCGGATGAGGAGATTACCTGGACTGTATTACCGGGGAGATCGTATTCCACTAATGCATCATTAATAATTCCACCCAATACTTTATTCGTCTCGAGTACTTCCGAGCCTCCTTTCAGAATGACGGCGTTTCCGGATTTAATACAAAATGCCGCTGCATTCACCGTCACATGGGGACGTGCTTCGTAGATCATAAGAATCACACCTAACGGTGTGCGCATACGACCGACACGCATCCCGTTCGGCCTGGTGCCGAAATCGTCATATTGACCGACAGGATCGGGCAATTCTGCAATTTTCCGTAGTGAGCGGATACGGCCATCGATCTTTGTATCGCCGAACTGCAAACGTTCAAAAAGGGCACGATCCAGACCGCTTTTCTTTGCACGCACGAGGTCATTATCGTTTGCGGATTTAATCGATTTGCGTTCACGATTCAACAGCTCTGCAATTCGCAATAATACATTATTTTTAATTTCTGTGGAGGCGATAGAAATAGTGCGCGCCGCCTCGTGGGCATTTAGACACAATTCCATAAAATTAATTACGTTTAATTTACATTAATTAACGATTAACCCAAAAAAACAGGCAGGTCAGCCTCTACATTTGGTGGGGATAGATTGAAACTGAGGCAACACAACCAAGCAAACAAAATCGGTTACCGGATATTCGCAAAACTGCCGGCCTGTCTGCTCGATCTGCCTGAATACTGATAACTTACATTTTGGTCGTATACCTATATTCACTTATATTTCAACAATCTTATTATTTTAATTTACTCCATGGTATGAAGGATTCTTTAATGACCATGGGAATATTGAGGTGTTAATGAAGTAATTGATTATATATAAGGTAGGGAATTTAGCGTGGAATATCAAGTTATTTATGATTTACAACACTATCAATTGCAATTTAATACTACTTTTAGTAATTTTATATTCTATTCGGGGCGTGGCTCAGTCCGGTTAGAGCGCACGGTTCGGGACCGTGAGGTCGGCGGTTCAAATCCGCCCGCCCCGACCGGTAAAATTCCAGTCGATAGCATTCCTTTTCAAAAATTTAATACCCTTTGACAAATATACGCGGATTCACCGCAGGTAAATCCGCCCGCCCCGACCGGTAGGCAAAATTACTTTGCCTTTTCTTCCTCCTCTTCTATCTTATCCTCGGACTCGTTATTCGCCTTCTGACCGATCAACCGATCTATCTCATCGCTTGTGACCGTTTCATGTATGAGCAATGCATGAGCAAGGGCATCGAGTTTGTTGCGGTTTTCTTCAAGTAATTTTCTCGCGTTTTCTTCCATCTCGCTCACTATGCGTTTAATTTCTTCGTCGATCACTTTCGCGGTATATTCGCTGAAGTCCTTTGGCTGGGCCATCTCCCTCCCGAGGAATTGATGTTCCTCACCGACCTTGTAAGATACGGGTCCTATTCTATCGCTCATTCCCCACTGCGTCACCATCTTACGCGCTATATTTGTTACCTGCTTGAGATCGTTTGCCGCGCCGCTGGTAACATCGTCAAATACGATTTGCTCCGCCGCTCTGCCGCCGAGCATAATTGCGATACGATCCAAAATATATTTTTTATTATAATTATATCTATCAGTCTCGGGAACCTGTTCGGTGACGCCCAGCGACCTCCCCCGCGGGATGATCGTAACCTTCTGAACCGGATCCGCACCGGGAAGTAATTTCGCAACGAGTGCATGTCCTGCTTCGTGGTATGCGACAACTTTCCGTTCTTCATCGGTGATCATATCCTCACGCTCGGCGCCCAGAAGGATCTTATCCCGTGCCTCGCTGAAATCCTCCATCGACACCTTTTTCTTACCCTTTCGTCCCGCAAGCAGCGCCGCTTCATTAACGAGATTCTCTAAATTTGCACCGGCGAACCCGACTGTTTGGGCTGCGACTTTTTCAAGGTCGACATCCGTATCAACCGGTACTTTCCGTGTATGGATTTTTAATATCTGCTCGCGTGCTTTTTTATGCGGAAGGTCGAGCGTTATTTGCCTGTCGAACCTGCCCGGTCTGGTTAAAGCCGGATCGAGTACATCCGGACGGTTGGTTGCCGCCATCACAATTACCCCTTCATGCGGATCGAAACCATCCATTTCGGAAAGAATCTGGTTTAGTGTCTGCTCCCGTTCATCGTGACCACCGCCAAGTCCCGTGCCCCGTGCACGACCTATCGAGTCAATTTCATCGATGAATATGATAGCCGGCGCTTCATTCCTTGCATTTTGAAATGTATCCCTGACACGGGATGCTCCCACACCGACAAACATCTCAATAAACTCCGAGCCGCTGATACTATAAAACGGAACGCCCGCTTCACCGGCAGTCGCTTTTGCAAGAAGGGTTTTTCCGGTACCCGGTGGACCGGTAAGCAATACACCCTTGGGTATTTTCGCACCAAGGTCTTTAAATTTCTCAGGTTCCTTTAGAAATTCTACTATCTCCTGGAGATCTTTTTTGGCCGATTCAACGCCTGCGACATCAGTGTATGTAATGCTTGAATCTTCTCTGTGATAACGTTTAGCCTTAGTTTTTCCTACGTTGAATAACCCGCCCCCCATCATACCTCCGCCTTGCTGCATTTGCCGGCGCAGGTAAATAAAATATGCAATAATAAGTATCCACGGTAGCGACAGCAGCAGAAAATAGGTAAGCCAGGGGTTGGATTCTCTTTCCGCATATACGGTTACGTCGTTCTCCTCAAGTAAATCCACCAGGTATGGATCATCAAATCCAGGTAACACTGTCTCGAACCTTGTGAATGAGACATCATCTTCAGGAGATGTATATTCATCCCGGAATTCTCCTCTTATCCTCTCACCACGAAACGTTACCTTTTCGACATTTTCAGCTTTTACCTGGTTTTTAAATTCCGTATAAGAAATATCGATATATTCCGGAATAATAAACGATCTGCTAAAATATAACATAACAGCAAATAACAGGAAAAACCAAATAAGATACCTGAATGCCGATAGTGAAGGTGGCGGTACATCCTGTCGTTTCTGCTGTCCGTCTTTTCGTTGTTGTGAATTCTGAGGTTTATTGTCCATATAGTTACATTTCGATACAAACTACGCATTTCTACCATCCGGCGGATATCTGGAAGCCGAAGTGTGCTCCCCGCTCGGGTCGCTGGAATGGATACACATAGTAGACCTCCATTATTAATGCTCCCAGAAGGTTCATACGGGCACTCAAGCCGGTACTGAATATGGGTATCTGATCCTCGGAACGTTGTGTAAATTTTATCCTCGGATCCCGGTCGCTACTCCACGCAAGACCGCCGTCAATAAAGAATGAAAGCTCAGTCGGTATGAATGGAAAGTTTATTAACCCGAACCGGTCAACTCCAAACAGCGGCACCCGTGCCTCAAGATTAATTACTGCAATCCTGCTTCCTCTCAATAAATGTCCGATTTCACTGAATTCCTGTGCCGACAATGAGTAAATATTATACCCTCTAATAAAAATCGGTTGACCGAGGAAGACCTCACCGATTCGTCGGCTTTCCGAATCCCTGCCATAGCGGCCGTAATGCAAAGTCCGCATTGCCAGGGTAAGAGGCCGCACCGGCATTTCATATCGTCTGTAATCGGCAAGGAGATCATAAAACTGTAATGAACCGAGGGTACCTCCTACCTGCAAACGGTACCTCTGCCCCCGCACCGGCGATGTAAATCCAAAAAATGAATTATCTCCAACATATGCTAAAGATGTTTGGTAGAGATCCAATCCCGGAGGTGAGTCTATCGAAACCCGTTCGGGTGAAACCGGTATTCCGTTGATATACCTATATCGCTCCTCTTCAATGTCCAGACCTACATGCGTATATCCACCACTGAGTTCAATCCGTCGTGTCATACTCAACGGATGCCGTATAGTTCCGGAGGCAGTAGTATAGATTTCACGAATAATAATTCTACTTATTGTATAGTCGGCAGGTACACCTTCTATTGT
>PWJF01000349.1 GCA_003560935.1 Ignavibacteriales bacterium | reverse complement strand
ATAAAAAACATCCGGGGGAATGTCAACTTTGCGATGCCGTATCGGATTGTCCGCGTACTTCATCTTTCTGTCTGTATAACAATGCAATCGGAATAATCACACAATATCCGATTATCAGAAGTATCGGTGCTACTACTATCGGCATCTCTCCGTCTACCGACCCCTCTAACATAAACAAATAACCTACTATAATTATTCCCACACCCACAAGCAACAGAATGTAATTTATCTTTGTTAACGGGAGCGTGCGGTCTCCGGTTCGTTTACGTTTTGAGCTTTTCTTTTTAACGGGTCGTGCCATAGAATTGTTACACCTTGTTTGGATTTGTATGCCCCGAAACAATAAAAAGCCCAGCGTTGGGGGGGACGCCGGGCTTGACCTTGATATTACAACAGTCAGGGGAGAAACTGTCGTAATGGTCTTTAACAAATATACGTATTTTAAGGAAAATGTCAATATCTATTGCAAAATATTTTAGATTTTTTAATCCTCAGAATTTGCGATTTTCCCATCTATTAGACGGATTATCCTGTCGGCTTTCCCTGCCAGCTCCATATTATGCGTTACGATGAATAATGTTATATCTATTTCGTCATTTAACTTCCATAATAAATTATGCAACTGCTCCCCTCCGCTACGGTCAAGATTCCCCGACGGCTCATCTGCAAATAAGACATTCGGATTGTTATGCAGCGATCTCGCAACTGCAACCCGTTGCTGTTCACCACCCGATAACTCTGACGGAAAATGCGACATTCGTTCCGATAATCCGACAATATCAAGTAACTCCTTTGCCTTCTTCTCACTGTTTGAAAACGATTGTCCGTTGATGAGACCGGGCATTAATACATTCTCGAGCGCTGTGAATTCAGGTAATAAATGATGGAATTGAAATACAAATCCAATCTCACGGTTTCGAAAGCGTGCAAGACGATCGTCTGAAAATGTGAAGATGTTTTCACTGCCGTAATATACCTCACCCTCATCCGGACGATCAAGTCCCCCCAGGATGTGAAGCAGCGTACTTTTTCCTGCGCCTGATGGTCCGATAACAGCTATCGTTTCACCTTTTGTAATATCGATGGTAATTCCTTTTAATACCTCAAGTGCCTGACGCTTCACCATCGTGTAACGCTTTTTGATATCTTTTGCCTGTAGTATATATGTTTCTTTTTTCATTCCCCTCCTTTGATATTCTTGTTACTCCCACCGTACCGCTTGTGCCGGTAAAACTTGTGCCGCCCGTTTCGCCGGATATAATGCCGCAAGAGATGATAACAATAGTGCAGCTCCGCCGACGGCTATAAAATCAAGCAGCCTGATCTCGACGGGCAATGCAGGGATAATATAAACAGTCGGATCAAGAGGGAAAAGATGATAACGTATCTGCAAGTAGCAGACAATATATCCGATAATGCTTCCGAGAATAGAGCCGATCAGTCCGACCAATACTCCCTCGAATAAATATATCCGAACGATCTCGCGTTTGGTGGCGCCCATAGATTTTAATACGCCGATGTCGCGCGTTTTTTCAATTACCGACATCGTCAAGGAGCCGAGTATGTTGAAAGTTGCAACAGCAATTATCAATGATAAAATGATATATGCAGCCCAGCGTTCAATCTCCATTACCGAGTACAGGTCGCGATGCAGGTCATACCAGGTATGCACCCGGTATTCGACTCCGAGTTTGTTTTGTACGTTGCGTTTCACAATGTCCGATTGTCTGAAATTATGCAATCGTACCTCTATCCCTGTTATATCTTCCCTTAGAGTATATAAACGGCGAGCGCTTTGCAATGAAACGAATGCATAATTTGCGTCGTAATCCTGATTCATTGATTCGTAAATCCCCGATACGATATACCGGCGTAGAATGGGTTGACCAAATCGCAATAATGCCGCCTCCATCCCTTGCGGACTGATGACCGTTACCGTATCGCCCAGCATGGCATTGAGACGGTCGGCAAGTCCGATTCCCAGTACTATACCGTCGGAGCCATCGGGTCGATCAAGTAGTAATGAACCGAGCACGATTGACTCTTCGACCCCCGATACATCAGCAATTTTATCCGGGTCCATACCCCGGACATTAATTATCCGGTTAATATTCCGGACGACTATCATCGCCCTGCCGCTCACTACCGATGAAAACACCTCAACACGTTCGTCATCTTCTATTACCGAAATAACTCGTTCATAATCGGGCAGCGCAGTTCCGGTTGCCGGTTCGATGCGGAGATGAGGGTCGAATCCGACCAGGATGTCTGTTACGAGGCTGTTAAAACCGTTGAAGACTGAAAGCACGATAATAAGGGCCGCAACGCCGACGGTAATTCCAATCACAGAAACAAGCGAAATGATACTGATAAAGCGTGCCTTTCGCTTTGACAGGAGATACCGCCGCGCTATGAAACGTTCAAAATTCATCAGGCAAACCTGATTGTCTTTACTGGATCAAGGCGACCGGCAAGACGTGCCGGGACAATTGTACAAACAAAACACATAATCAGAGCAACCGCCGATACAATCAAATAATGCAGCGGCTCCATCTCAATCGGAACATAATTCATGTAATATATTTCACCGGGAAGCGATATTATATGATAGGTATATTGAAGAAAACATAATAAAAAACCGAACAGATTGCCGATCATCACACCTATTGCACCAATAATCATGCCGTCGATAACGAAAATCCGCCCTATACTTCCGCGCGTCATCCCCAGTGCCTTCAGTGTACCGATTTGACTTGTTTTTTCCATCACCAGCATCAGCATCGTCCCAATAATGTTGACCGACGCTACAAGTATGATCAATCCGAGAATCAACGGTATCGGTTTCTTTTGCAATTCAATCCAAGTAAATAAATGTCGATATAATTGATACATAGTTCGGGGATAATGGGGGTACCCAAGTAAACCGAAAAGTGATTCGGAAATATCCGGGATCAGATTGACATCATCCACCATAACGTCATAACCCGAAACCATCCCGTCCATCCTCAACATTCGATGCGCCGGGGATAAGCCGACAAATACATAGATATCATCGTATTCGGCCATGCCGGTCTCATATAATCCGGTGACGATAAATTGTGCTGCCCGCGCGAAACCGATCACAGTGCCCTCTGCCTGCTCAAGTGCGAATATCGTCACCCGGTCGCCGATATCAACAACAAGCTGCCGCGCAAGTTTTTCACCAATGATTATACCACCGCGATTCGGCTCCTGCTCCGAAAGATCGAACGTTCCGGTAACGATAAAATCTTTTATCAATGATACATCAAGATCCGTGTCTATACCTTTCATTAAGATACCCTCGAACCCCTCGCCGGATCGTATCATTCCTTCCCGCTGGATGAACGGCGATACCACATGCACTCCTTCTATTTCCCCGATAGTACGTACGGTCTGCTCGTAATCCCGAAGCGGTTGGTTCTGAAATCCAGTAACCTGAATATGGGATGAGAAACCGACAAGCGTATCCTCAAGTTTGCGCTCAAATCCGGTAATGATTGCAAGGGCGACAATTAACACAGCAGTGCCGATTGCAACGCCGAGAATTGCTATAAAAGTAATAAATGAAATAAAACCCGTCCGGTGCCGGGCGGAGAGATAACGGCGGGCTATAAATGATTCATATGCCATAGTATAACATCAATGAGAATGACCGAGCATGAGAACAAGCACAGCCGTGAGGACAATAATAACTCCTGCGATTGTATGTGTGTAACGTTCTAGAGCTTTCAGATTAACGATTGAAGCTCCCATCCAGGCGAAATAAACGAGCACCATCATCACGACAATCGTTACGAATGAAAATATCGCCCCGATGATAACAACACCCATCCAGCTTTCACCGACAGCCAGAAACATCAACGGTATCAAGGGTTCACACGGACCGAGAAAGAAAACAGCAAATGCCGTCCAGATGGTCACTGTTTTCTTTTTACTGAGTTTTTCATCTATATCGTGTGAGTGGCTATGTGGTTTTTGTGCGTGTTTTAACCCCCATAGAGCGTATGCGACGCCAAAACCGATGAGCAGCCAAATTGCCATATGATGCCGCCAATGTTCAATTCCCTCGATCATTGTTATCACGCCGAGTGCAATACCGACAGCACCGAGCAGCAAAGAAGATCCTACATGACCGAGAGCGCCGGCAAAGGTGATCAGCATGAGTCTGCTCTTTGACCAATTACGCGCGCGACCGAGCATGACAAACGGCATCCAGTGATCGGGGGCAAGTGCATGAAAGAAAGCAATCGAGAACGATGCTCCCATTAGCGCAATAAAACTTTCACTCATATTCTTATGCCGAATTTATAACAGATGAATTTCCCCGACAAGAAACGTCGAGCTCATTGATTAAAAAGCAATTAATTCGCTCCGCTCATTGATTAAAAAGCAATTGAGAACCGTATTCAATTAGAAAAGCTTTAATAAATTTATCAATATCGCCATCCATAACGCCGCGCGTATCGCTTGTCTCAACATTCGTACGATGATCTTTCACCATGTTATACGGATGGAATACATATGACCGTATCTGACTCCCCCATTCGATTTTCTTTTTGGTGCCTTCCACCGCATCGCGTTTTGCCTCCTCTTCTTCCCGCATCTTTTGATACAACCGCGCTTTCAACATGGTCATGGCTCGCTCACGATTCTGATGCTGCGAACGCTCTTGCTGACACGATACAACTATTCCGGACGGTAAATGCCGTATTCGAACCGCAGTTTCAACTTTGTTCACATTTTGACCGCCCTTGCCCCCCGCCCGGAAGGTATCCATCTCAATGTCGGCAGGGTTGATCTCGATATCAAGATCACTTTCATTTTCTACTTCGGGATAGACAAACACCGAAGCAAACGATGTGTGCCGCCGTGCATTTGAATCGAACGGAGATATCCGGACCAACCGGTGTACACCGTTCTCGGCTTTTAAATATCCGTAGGCGAAATTTCCTTTGACCTCGACGGTTGCACTTTTTATGCCGGCGCCGTCACCCTCCAGCATATCGAACAACGTCGCGGTGAACCCTTTACGCTCCGCCCATCGCAAATACATTCGCATCAGCATCTGCGCCCAATCCTGAGCTTCGGTTCCACCCGCCCCTGCGTGAATCGTCAGCAACGCATTACGTTGATCGTCTTCATGACTTAACATGCTGTGAAATTCAAGATCGGCAACGCCTTCCTTGATCTTATCGAATTCGCTTTCGATCTCTGCCTGTAATGAATCATCTCCCGATTCATCAGCCAAATCGATTAGAGTCGCAAGGTCATCGATTTGTTTGTTCAGATCTGCCCATGCATCCACCCACTCTTTTCGGGTGGTTATCTCTCGCATAACTTTTTGTGCGGCAATATTATCATCCCAGAAGCCGGGCTCCTGTGTTTTCTCCTGAAACTCCGCTATCTCGTGTTCTTTCCCCTCGATGTCAAAGATACCTCCGCAGATATATAATCTTCGACCGAAGGTCGCGTATTTCAGTTTTCATTTCTTGCATAATCTTCACCTCTCAATTTAGACTGTCTCTTCTATTTCAATTTCCATGCGCAGCAACGCCGCGGCAAATGTTTTACCCTGTGCATCGGTCATAAGCGACTTTGTACCGCCGCCGCCGAGTGCACCGTATAACAGAAAATTTAATGCTCCCAAGTTTGGTAGTTCAAACCGTTCTACATCACCTTCTACCATCTCGCCGAAAAACAACTTAACTTTATCGGCAGTTACATATTTCTTCAAAATGGGGTAATGTTTTTCATCACGGGCTATTAAACCGATATTGGCGGTATCGCCCTTATCTCCCGAACGCGCATGCGCTATATCGATTAATCGTATTTTCATGTTATAACTGTTCGATTGTTATAGTTGGTTTTACAACATCCTTCGGCATTAAAGCGGGCCAGAATGCTATAACTTCACTTGGTCTCGGTCTGCCGTTGGCAAAGCCGGTAACACTTGGCGGACCGGTCAGGATCAGCGGTGCAATTTCTTTCCCGAAACGCTCCACCGATTTAAATTCTTTGCTTCGAACACCAAACCGCAATACAACTTCATTTACATGGTCAGGTATCGTTACCAAATGACCATGACAGGCATTCACGCCGACAAACTCGGACCGTATTTCTTCAAAGTGTAAACCGAGATTTTCCAGACGCTTTCTCAATATCTTGTCCGCCGCCTGAGCTTTTTCCAATGCATCGGGCCAGGTATATGTTAAACTACCGGCTGCCGTATACCCGTCAGAGTATGACATCGACACTTTATAGGTATCAGTACGTGGTCTTCCCTTTACACCGGTCATTCCAACCCTGTTGGGACCGTCATCTTCAAGACGAATCGTAGTAAAATCTGCAATTACTTCCGGCGTAATATAAGTTGCCGGATCTCCCATTTCATAAAGCAGTTGCTCTTTTATTGTGTGTAACGACACGAGACCACCCGTGTTTTCGTGTTTGGTAATAACAACCGTACCGTCGGGATATGCTTCGGTTATGGGGAAACCGATTTCTGCAAGATTTGGTACGGATTTCCAATCAGCAGAAAAATTTCCGCCCGTCGCCTGACCGCCGCATTCCATAATATGTCCTGCAATAATTCCGGAAGCGAGTTTATCCCAGTCGTCCTCTTTCCATCCAAACTCGTAAATCATCGGCGCGAGTGTCAGCCCCGTATCCGTCGTTCTTCCGGTGATAACGATTTGAGCACCCTTACTGAGCGCGTCAACAATTGAGAACGCACCGAAGTATATATTTGCACTTGTGATCTTATCCTTAACCCCAGAAAATTCTTCCCCCGTTTCTGTATTCTTGAAGTCGACACCCCGTTTTATAAAATAATCTATATTGTGGAGAATGTCATCGCCAATTACCACTCCAATTCTAAATCCGTTAAGTCCCTGCTTTTTAGCGATCTCAGAAATTGCTTCTGCACACGCGTGCGGATTAACCCCACCGGCATTTGTTATAACTTTTATATTCTTTTCTATACAAATCGGAAGAATTTCTTTTAGAATTGTAACAATATCTCTGGCATAACCGAAGCGGGGATTGCGCTGCTTCTGCTTTTGTAAAATAGACATCGTCACTTCTGAAAGAAAATCCATGACTACATAATCTACAGGTCCCTTGGTAACCTGATCATACGGGGCATTTAGTAAATCGCCGAAAAAGCCCTGACCTGAAGCTATCCTAATTTTGTCTTTCATACTTTTAACCAACAATCACTCCTTTATAGCCGTAACATAGAATTCCTGCTTTTCCGTCTTCTTGTATTTTTCGAAACACAAGTTTAATTCTTTGCCCGATTTGGATATCACCTTCCTCTGCATCCGCAATCTGGCATGTAACCCTCACACCGTCGTTTAACTCAACAATTCCAACTGCGAATGGAGTTTCCTGGGAAAATTTCTCTGCAGCTACTCTGATTATTGTATAGGTCAATAATTTTCCTTCATCTTGTAAAACTGTTTTCTCGAACTCCTTGCTTTTGCATTCCGGACAAATTAAACGCGAAGGAAAATTAATATGACCGCATTTCAAACATTTCCCCCCCTCGAGGCGGTACCTTTGTGGAATTTCTCGTACATATCGTGACGGTATCATATTGCCTCCAATATATGAATCACACAGCTTGCTCCCGTACCTCCCATATTTTGGGTCATACCGATACGGGCATTTTTTACCTGCCGTTCGCCTGCCGTTCCGGAAAGCTGTTCATAAATTTCAATGATCTGCGCTATCCAGGTTGCACCGACCGGATGTCCTTTCGCCTTCAAGCCACCACTTGTGTTGATCGGTCTTTTACATTCGATGGATGTTAAACCTTTTTCGGCAGCCTCGGCTCCCTTTCCTTTCTCAAAGAAACCCAAATCTTCGGATACAATTATTTCTGCGATTGTAAAACAGTCATGTACCTCCACAACATTTATCTGATCCGGAGTAACACCTGCCATTGTATATGTTTTTTCAGCCGCTCTCACAACCGATGGTAATGTAGTGAAGCTTTCCCGTGAATGTAATGCAATAGTTCCGGAGGTTTGAGCCGACGCTTTCACCCGAATCAAATTCTTCTTCATTTTTTTTGCAACATCCATCGATGCAACAATCACCGCTGCGGCGCCGTCGCTGACAGGTGAGCAATCCAAAAGACGCAACGGATCTGCTACCATAGTGGACGTCATCACCTGTTCGGGAGTTATTTCATTTCGATATTGTGCGTTTGGATTTTTTGCACCATTCCGGTGGTTCTTCACTGCAACTGCTGCAAGCTGTTCACGTGTTGCTTTATATTGATGCATATAAGCGTTTGCCATCAGTGCATATAATCCCGGAAACGTAACACCGTGAAACACTTCGTATTCTTGATCTGCAGCAGTAGCAAGAACCTCCGTCACGTCTGATGTATCCGTCATTTTCTCTACTCCCCCTGCAAGGACAATGTCACTTGCACCCGATGCAACTTCCAGATACGCTTGCCTGAACGCAGCACCTCCCGATGCACATGCAGATTCGATATGTGTAGCCGGAATCGGTGTCACCGCGAGATAGTCTGCCATTACCGCACCGAGATGTTCCTGACCGACAAACAATCCGGATGACATTGCTCCCACGTACATTGAATCTATATGATCAACACCTGAATCTTCAGTTGCTTTTAATGCAGCTTCAACGAAAATATCTTTAAGCGATTTTCCCCAAAGCTCTCCGAACTGAGTCATTCCTATACCAATCACTGCGACGTCTCTCATGACAATGCTCCTTATTCGTTGATTATAATTTTACGGCGATACTTTGCATATTCACCGTAGGTTAAATATTTTTTATTATTATCAAGCATCGTTCGGAGTTTCTCCGCCCGGTCCCGCACATTAGTAATTTCTTCGGTAACACGGAAAATAAAACCATCGCTTCCTGCACCCGAACCGAAAGAAACCATAAAGATCAATTCACCGGGTTCGGCTACATCAAGGATAGCTGTAAGTCCCATTGGTGAGGATCCAGAATATGTATTTCCCATCCATGGTGCAATCCAACCGGCTTCGAGCTGTTCTTTGGTAAAACCAAGCTTTCGTCCGGCTGTTTGCGGAAATTTCCCATTAGGCATATGAAAGACCGCATATTTGAAATCTTCCGGTTTCATTTTTGATTTTTCAAGCAGTGCCATTCCGGCTCCTAATATATGCTTGAAATAAGCCGGCTCACCCGTGAATCTGCCTCCGTGTCTGGGATAATATTCTCCTTCCCGCCGCCAGAAATCCGGTGTATCGGAAGTATAGGAGTTGGTGTAGAGTATTTCTGCTACAACTTTTTCTTTACCCATAATAAATGCTGCTCCACCTGCAGAAGCCGCAAACTCCAACGCATCTCCCGGAGCACCTTGCGAAGTATCGGCCCCTATTCCCATGGCATATTTCATCTCATCGGCTTTCACTAGTGCATACGCATTATACATCGCCTCGGTTCCGGCTTTGCACGCAAACTCATAGCTCGCAACATGGACATTAGGTCCGATGTCAAGCGCATCTATGACAATGGTTGCAGTCGGTTTGACGGCATACGGGTGTGATTCCGATCCAACGTACACCGCACCAATTTCTTTTGGATCAATCTGAGCTCGACGAAGGGCTTTCTTTGATGCTTCGACAGAAATAGTTATTGTATCTTCATCAAGTCCCGGAACAGTCTTTTCATGCAGCACCAGGCCTTTTTTTACCGAATCAGGATCGTAACCCCATTGTCGCGCAATTTCATCTACCTTGATCCTATATCTCGGTAAGTACGCTCCATAACCAACAATACCAATCATGATCTTTCTCCTTTAAGTCGTTTTGGAAGAATATAATCGATACAACGCTTAGTGGGATAGTGTCCAATTATTTAACTATCTTTATGTGTAATTCTTTGAGCAAGTCCGGATCAACATCAGACGGTGAACCGTCCATCAGCGATAAACCGCTGCTCGTTTTCGGGAACGCAATTACATCGCGAATCGATTTCTGGCCCGTGAACAACATAACCAGGCGGTCAAAACCGAATGCAATTCCGCCGTGCGGCGGGGCACCATATTTGAACGCGTTCAGTAAAAAGCCGAACTTTTCGCCTGCCTCTTGCGGTCCTATACCGAGTTTCTCAAACACAAGCGATTGCAGATCGGGTGTATGAATTCTGATACTGCCGCCTGCAATCTCATTTCCGTTCATTACCAGATCATATGCGCGTGCCTTCACACCTTCGACACTGTCTTTCATCTTTCCGATATCTTCGGTACGAGGCGAGGTGAACGGATGATGCATCGCATAATATCGTTTATCATCCTCGTTCCACTCAAATAACGGAAATTCCGTCACCCAGTGAAGATCGACTGTATCTTTTTGTATGAGATCAAGTCGCTTACCGAATTCCATCCGTAAATCACCAAGCACGCTATAGCAATTTTTCCACGTATCGGCGACGATAAGAATCAAATCGCCCACCATTGCACCGGTCGCGCCTGCAATGGTTTTAAGATCATCCTGCGAAAGAAATTTCTGAACCGGCGTTTCGAATCCGTTTTCCGTTACCTTAATGTACACCAAACCTTTTGCGCCAAGCGACTTCGTAAGATCGACAAGATTATCCAGTTGATTACGGGTATATGATCCACATCCCGGCGCCACAAATCCAGCTACGGCGCCCCCATTTGCAACGGTGTCGCTAAATACTTTAAACGAAACGTTTTGAACCAGATCCGATAAAGTCACTATCTCCAAACCGAAACGGCGATCGGGTTTATCGGTTCCGTAACGCTCCATCGCTTCTTTAAAGGTCAATCTGTCGAACGGCGCAACAAATTCAATGTCAAGGACTTCTTTCAACAAATGCACCATCAGTCCCTCCGCCATCGTAAATACTTCTTCTTCCTCAACAAACGACATCTCGACGTCGATTTGTGTAAACTCAGGCTGACGGTCGGCGCGCAAATCTTCATCACGAAAACACTTCACGATCTGGAAGTACCGGTCAAAGCCGGATACCATCAAGATTTGCTTGTACGTTTGCGGAGATTGGGGGAGCGCATAGAACTTTCCTTTGTTGATTCTGCTCGGAACAAGAAAGTCGCGCGCGCCTTCAGGTGTACTTTTCATTAAGACGGGCGTCTCAATTTCTATGAAATCCTGTTCATCAAAGTATCTCCTCGCAGCCTGCGCCATTGTATGGCGCATGATCAAATTATTCCGCATTACGGGACGGCGAAGATCGATATACCGGTAACGCAGCCGGTGATCCTCGCTCACTTCCACCCTGTCCTGGATATGAAACGGCGGGGTTTCCGCCTTATTTAGTATTTCAAGTTCCTGAACCACGACATCAACTTCCCCGGTCGGAATATTGGGATTATATGTTCCGTCCGGCCGGTGATCCACAACTCCCTTCACGGCAATAACAAACTCGCTTCGCATCGCCTGTGCTCTACGGTATATTTCTTCATTATGCTGCGGCGCAAAAACTATCTGCGTAAGACCGTGTCTATCTCTCAGATCGATAAAAATAACCCCGCCGAGATCGCGCCGCGTATCGACCCATCCATTGAGTATAACAGTTTCACCGATGTTTCTTGACCGTAGATCACCACACGTATGCGTACGTTTTAGAAAAGATTGCCTGTCGTTTTTCACAATTTCCATTCTTTCGATTACTTCCGGTGTTTAGTAGAGCGAAGTGTGATCCAAAAAAATGCTGTAAATGTCTAATATACAAAAAGATACGGTAGGGAGCAATAATTTAAAGAAGTGGAATCAGAATGAGGGATGCCGGACGGTACCCTCTCACGTATTATTTTTCTATAATAATATGCTTTTCAACTTTTTCGACGAGATGCCGCTTCGGTACGGCGCCTATGATCTGGTCGACAACCTGTCCGTCTTTGAACACCAGCAGCGTCGGGATGCTTCGGACCCCGAACTTTCCGGCTGATTGCGGATTTGAATCGACATCAAGCTTTGCTACCTTCAGCTTGCCGTCATACTCACTTGCAATTTCTTCGACTACGGGGGCGATCATTTTACATGGACCGCACCACTCGGCCCAGAAATCGACCAGGACAGGCGTTTCTGATTTTAATACTTCATTTTCGAAATTTGAATCTGTTACTTCTACCGGTTTCATGTATAGCTCCTTTTACTTTGAATCGAATTAATTTATTTGTACTGAATTTTCTCCGAGTAAATTATGAATTTCCTGAATAAATACGTCACTGGGATTAACCATGAAGCGGCGGCTGTGCCATTGCTTCGGGATTGAGGGTTCTGCACCTTCAACGACGAACGTGCATGAACAGTTCCCTGCGTTCTGTTCAAGGATATCACGCAATTTTTTTATAGTATCCTCTTTTACTTTATTCACATCAATTGATATAACAACGTGTTTAGCATAGTGCAGGTGTGCATCACTGAGGGGATAAACAACCAAAGGCAATATTTTCAACGTGTCTTCGGTCGGTTGTGCCTTTCCTTCAATGACGACCAATGAATCCGGATACAGTAAATGCTTATAGTTCTTGTACGGATCCGAAAATACGATCAGTTCGCCTTTTCCGGTAAAATCTTCCATCGAAATGAACGCCATCGTATTTCCCTTCCGGTCAATTTTTGTCCGGACTGCCGTAATAATGCCGCACACACGAACACTGGAATCGAATTCAACCAGCTCTGCTTCGCCGAACTTTGCAGTCGAAAAAGCATCGACTTCCCGTTCATATTTTTTCAACGGGTGTCCGGATACAAAAAAACCGAGGAGAGATTTTTCGCGCGACAGTTTTTCGGATTCGTTCCATGGTGCCACATCCGGCAGCGACGGATAGTGTACGCCGGCTTCATCTTTTCTCCCCCCCATCTCGAACAGATTCGACTGCCCTGCAAGCTCATATTTCTTTTGCGATTGACCGTATGATATTGCACGATCGACTGCCGACAGCAACTGTGCTCTGTTCATTTCGATAGTGTCGAACGCGCCTGCTTGTACAAGACTCTCTATCGTCTTTTTATTAACCGTACGAAGATCAACTCGTGCACAGAAATCAAAAAGATTTTTAAAGGGTCCGTTTTCATCTCTAACTCTTACAATTTCATGAACTGCCCCGGTTCCTACATTTTTTATCGCCGCGAGACCGAACCTAACCCCGTCATCGGATACCACAAAATTCCAGTCGCTCTCGTTCACATCGGGTGGTAATACGTTAAGCCCGAGCTTTCGGCACTCATCGATGAACAACACTATTTTATCGGTGTTATTTATCTCGCTTGTCATGGTGGCGGCCATGAACTCCGCCGGATAGTGTGCTTTCAAATATGCCGTCTGGTAAGCAAGCACCGAATATGCAACGCTGTGCGATTTGTTAAAACCGTAGGAAGCAAATTTATCGATAAGTTCGAATATCTCGGAAGCGGTTCGCTTTGGTATTCCTTTTTGAGCGGCGCCCGCAACGAATGCTTTCTTCTGTTCGGCCATCAACGTTTTATCTTTTTTGCCCATTGCACGTCGCATGATATCCGCTGCGGCAAGTGTGAATCCCGCAATGACGCTTGCGATTTTCATTACCTGTTCCTGGTACACAATGATGCCGTATGTCTCTTTCAATATCGGTTCAAGATCGGGGTGAATATAGTTGATTTCTTTGCGTCCGGATTTCCGGTCGATAAAGTCGTCGATCATACTCATCGGTCCCGGACGATAGAGCGCGTTCATTGCAACAAGATCGTTGATGGACTCGGGCTTGAGCTTTTTAAGGTAATCCTGCATACCGCGCGATTCGAACTGGAACACTGCGACGGTCAATGCTTTTGAAAACAGCCCGAAAGTTTTCGGATCCTCCATCGGAATCGCATCGAGATCGATTTTCTTTCCGTGACGTTCCTTAATCATATCGATGGTATCCTCTATCACGGTAAGCGTTCGCAAGCCGAGAAAATCCATTTTCAACATGCCGGTGTCTTCCAGATCCTTCATGTTGTACTGTGTCATCAATTCGGTGTGCGGTGTTTTATACAACGGAACATAATCGCTGACCGGTCCGGGGGCGATAACAACACCGGCGGCATGAGTACTCACATTACGGTTCATGCCTTCAAGCACGGCCGAAAATTTTATGAGATCTCTGATCTTGGGGTCGCTGCTCGTCTTCAGCCATTTAAGCTCGGGGATCGTATCGATAGCTTCCCGGATGGGCATGACCCGCCCCTGGAAAACCGGGATTTGTTTGGTAATCGACTCGACGGTGCTCAGAGGAATACCGAGCACCCGTCCGACATCCTTTATCACCGCCCGCGATGATAAAGTCCCGAATGTGATAATCTGCGATACGGATTCTGCACCGAATTTATCACGTACATATTGGATTACTTTTTCACGTTTACGGTCGGAAAAGTCGACATCGATATCGGGCATGCTGACACGATCCGGGTTAAGAAACCGTTCAAACAACAGACCATATTTCAGGGGATCGACATTTGTTATACCCAATGCATACGCTACGATACTTCCGGCGGCACTCCCGCGTCCCGGACCGACAAGCACATCCATCTCCTTCGCAGCACGAATGAAATCATAGACGATAAGAAAATATCCCGCATACCCCATCGACTTGACAACGTCGAGTTCCCTGCGCACCCGTTCCTCTATTTCCGGAGTAATGAGATCGTATCGTTTCCGGATTCCTTCAAGAGTCAGTTTTTCGAAGTAATCATCAAGGGTATCGACGCCGGCATCCGCAGGGATAGGGAAATTCGGCATGTGATTGGTTTTGAGGTCGAGTTCAACATTACATTTTTCTGCAACCTCAAGTGTTGATTCTATTGCCTCGGGCCAATCTTTAAATACCTCATGCATCTCCTGAGTGCTTTTAAAATAGATTTGATCGGTGCCGTACCTGAGTACATCGATATCCTGCGCGTTCGTGCTGTTGGCGTCGGGAATTTTCAGCATTACGTTGTGCGGAACGGCGTGGTCAGGTTCGATATAATGTATATCGTTCGTGCCGATGAGTTTTAGTCCGAGTTCCTTTGCCAACCGCGGCATACCCTCAAGTACATTTTTCTCGGGAGTATAGTTATGGTTCTGTATTTCAAGATAAAAATCATCGCCGAAAATATTCTTATACGTGACGGCGGCAACCTTTGCCGCATCGTAGTTGCCGTCAACCAGATGGGCTGCAACCACACCACCGGCACAGGCAGAGAGGCAGAGAACTCCTTCCGAGTATTCCTTCAACAAGTCTACGTCAATCCGTGGTTTATAGTAGAATCCCTCGGTATGTCCGAGCGTACAGAGCTTAATGAGGTTTTTGTATCCTGTATTATTTTTTGCCAGGAGAACAATATGGTGGTATACATTCCTCTTACCGCTTCTTCCATTTCCGTTCTGCTCGGTCCGGTCGAACCTGCTGCCGCGCGTGACAATATAGAACTCTGAACCGAGTATCGGTTTGATGCCGGCTTTCCTGGCTTTTTTGTAAAACTCGATTGTGCCGAACATTACGCCGTGATCGGTCAATGCGAGCGCTTTCATGTCGTGACGCACGGCGGCATTGATCAAATCATCGATTGTTGCCGCTCCGTCGAGCAAACTATAATGTGAATGGTTATGTAGGTGTACGAATTCGGGCATATGTATTAGACAAAATTAAACACCAATAATTTCACTTCGGTCATTGCTTCGATAGCATACCGCACTCCTTCTCTGCCAAATCCGGAGTTTTTTATTCCTCCGTACGGCATATTATCGATACGATATGTTGGAAAATCATTCACAATCAATCCGCCCACATCGATTTGATCATAGGCATAGAAGACATTCCTGAAATCGTTTGAAAATATTCCTGCCTGTAAACCAAACTCGCTGTCGTTCACACCATCTATCGCTTCCTGAATATCCCGGTAACGGTGAATAGTTGCAACGGGTCCGAATACTTCCTCGCAATATACTTTCATTTCCGGCAGCGTGTTGGAAATCAATGTCGGCTCGATGATGGATCCTTTACGATTACCGCCGTGCAATACCGTCGCCCCTCCGGCTTTCGCTTCCTCAATCCACGATTCGACCCGATCCGCCGCAGCTTTGTCAATCATCGCGCCGGCTACCGTATCAACCTCCATCGGGTCGCCGGTTTTTATTTCCTTGATCGCTTCCTTGAAACGAAGCAGGTAATTGTCATAGATATCTTCATGTACAAACATTCGTTGTACTTTGATGCATATTTGTCCGGCGTATGCATATGCACCGAATGCAATTCGCTTTACCGCAAAATCAAGGTTTGCCGTGCGGTCGACAATAATGCCTGCATTGCCACCGAGTTCCAGCAATACCTTCTTTTTACCGGCTTTATTTTTTAAATCCCAGCAAACTTTCG